>NZ_JANFNV010000021.1:0-73849 GCF_024436075.1 Aeromonas sp. JL9
CGGGATGACGTGAGCGCGTTAAGGATCAGGGTGTTCACGTTGGCCGGAATGGCTGTTCAACTTCGCCGGAATACGCACAATATTGCCATGGCCACGGCGACTGCGGTGAGCCGTGAGCAGTTACCCCCCTTGGCAGCCCTGACAGGCGAAGCCGGCTTCTCCCGTAGCCAGGCATGGCTCCAAACCCTCAAAAGTCGACTCCAGCAGGCAGGGGTAGGCGGCGGGATCTCTATCCTGCTTATCGACTCAGGACTCTGGTCCAGAGTACGAGGCAAGGAGTCCCTACTGCTCCAGCTGCACACCAGCGGCCCAAACCCAAAAGACCGGGTGATGCTGCTGAGTGAAGCCGCCATCAACGCCATGTTGAACGGGTCACTCACCATCGAGCAGGGACTGCAATTGGGTATTGTGGAGCTGCAAAGAGACGACAATCAGCAGTTGCAGCGGGATCTGCACAAGGCGCTGAGCTCGCAGACCTGACCACCACAGGAGAAACAGATAGGACAAAGGGAGGCAAATGCCTCCCTTTTTTATGCCTTCACGGCGAACGTCAAGCGCGGGCGCTTATTCGTCTTCCAGATAGGCGTAGCCTTGCAGGCCCAGCTCCAGCTCGTCGAGCAGGGCTTTGCGAGTGGCATCGTCCAGCGCCGGGTGAGCGGCGATCCGCTGGTAGTTTTCGCGGATCACGGACGGGTCGATGTTGACGTAACGCAGCAGCTGGTCGACGGTGTCGCCACGCACCACGTTGCGAATGTCCATCTTGCCCTCTTCGTCCAGCCACACTTCCGCGCAGTGGGTGTCACCGAACAGGTTGTGCAGATCGCCGAGGATCTCCTGATAGGCTCCGACCAGGAAGAAGCCGACGTGGCACTCTTCGTTTTCGCCATAAACCGGCATTGGCAGGGTGCTCTCGACCCCCAGACCGTCGACATAGTGCTCGACCTGACCGTCGGAGTCACAGGTGATATCCATCAGGATACCGCGACGGCTAAGCGGACGATCGAGACCAGCCAGCGGCATCACCGGGAATACCTGACCGATACCCCAGGCATCCGGCAGAGACTGGAACAGGGAGAAGTTGGCAAAGCACTTGTCCGCCAGCTTTTCACTCAGTTCGTCAGCCAGCGCACGGTGGTTGCGGTTGACCGGGTTGAGCATCTCTTTGAGCGCCAGACAGGTGTTCTGGTGCAGCATCTCGGCCCAGGCACGCTGTTCAAGGTTCAAGAGGCCCATGGTGTACTGGGTATTCACGTCACCCAGATCTGCCACCGAGTCATGGAAGATCTCCAGCAGGGAGGGATCTTCGCTGCGCAGATCCAGCCAGCCTTTCCACATGTTCTGCAGAATGGTCGGTGCATCTTCGTCCGGCGCGCTGATGTCGTTCATCTCCACCCCTTCGGCACCAATGATATTGGTGACCAGCACGGCGTGGTGGGCGGTCAGGGCACGGCCGGACTCGCTGATGATGGTCGGGTGCGGCAGATCGAACTCGCGGCAGACATCGCCGATGCCCCATACCACGTTGTTGGCGTACTCGGAGAGGCTGTAGTTGGCGGAGCAGTGGCTCTGGGAACGGGTTCCCTCGTAGTCCACACCCAGGCCGCCGCCGACGTCCACGACTTCGATGTTGGCACCGAGGCGACGCAGTTCAGCGTAGAAACGGCCGCACTCGCGGATGCCGCCCTGAATGTCGCGGATATTGGCGATCTGGGAGCCCAGATGGAAGTGCAGCAGTTGCAGGCAATCCAGCTTGCCCAGCCCGCGCAGACGCTCGATAAGCGCCAGGATCTGGGAGGCGGAGAGACCAAATTTGGACATGGAGCCACCGCTCGATTCCCACATGCCGGAGCCGGTGGAAGCGAGCTTGGCACGCACCCCGATGTTGGGCTTGATGTTGAGACGAGCCGACTCGTCCAGCACCATTTCCAGCTCGGAGGGCTTCTCCACCACGATGTAGACCTTGTGGCCCATCAGGTTGCCCAGGAGGGCGTGGCGGATATATTCGCGGTCTTTGTAACCGTTGCAGACGATCACCGAGCCTTGCTCATGGTGATGGGACAGCACGGCCAGCAGTTCCGGTTTGGAACCAGCTTCCAGGCCAAGCCGGGGCTTGTCGCTGTAGGACTGGCTGATGGTCTCGATGACACGACGCTGCTGGTTTACCTTGATCGGATAAACGCAGAGGTAGTCCCCTTCATAGCCAGACTTCTCGATGGCCTGACCAAAGGCGTTGAACAGCGCATCGACCCGACTCTTGAGAATGTCGGGGAAGCGCAGCAACACGGGGGTGGTCAGCCCGGACTGACGCAACTGTTCGATGGCGTCAGAGAGCACGATATGCGCGTCAGGGCGTGATTTGTCGGGGGCGACGGTCACATGACCGGCGTCATTGATATTGAAAAAACCCGCACCCCAGTAGGGAACGTTGTAGACCTTCAAGGAGTCCTTGCTGGACCAGTTAGTCATGGGCTATGCCTCGCAAATGAGCGACCCAAAGTCGCCTTCGTTACCCTCAATCACATCCAGACCATCTAGTGCAGAGTACGGCGAGCGCTGCCATCACGAGACGCAGCCACCCAAACCAACGCTTTGCACATCGCGGCAAGCCAGAGGCTGCCTGGTGGATCTTGGGGAAGTAACGAGTCTTGATGTGGGGCTGGTGGCTTTACATCAAGCTCAACGGTATGCGGTGCCACTATGCCGTAGCGCCGCGGTACTTTGATGACAGACGACATCAGCCACGCCGTCAGTTCATCATTCGGCAGCGATCCCGACAGAAGGAGAGGGTTCCAAGGAAGAGAAGCGAAGGCGCCAGCACGCATGCGTGTTGATAGACGACAACAACCACAGCCCACCTCACCGTCAGTGACCGCCCATGACAAGGGAAGATGATGAGCCGGTGGCCCACTCGGTCAAATGAAGGATGAGAGTCTGTTGTTCTCCCTGATACCGGAGCCTAACCGGTATTAAAGAAACCATTCCCCAGCAGTGTCTGTCGTTTCTGCGTGCCTCGCCCTATAGGCGTATGATCGGTCAGGTTTCTGGCGGCTCTGCCTGCTTCAGGGTTGCCCTTGGATCGGCGCGGAGTGTACACACTTACCGCGGGCAGTGACAATAAAAAATAGTGTTCAAAATCCCCTTTTAATAAGTCGATCAAATCTTGCTGGCGGGCAGGCGGGCTCTGGGATGGCGCAGGTTATGCGACAGCCCGGTTTCCCCTTGAAAAGTGTGTGAAAACGCCATGATTGGGCTGACGCCTTGCTGTGCGGTGGCTGAGGGGAATTTGGTCGCCACCGCCAGCGCCTAAATATCGTAATAAATGCCACATTTATGCGATCTCCCTCCCGGACGTTGCCCCGCGCGCCGCACATTCGCCGCTCTTCCCTTGCGTCAAAAAATGGGAAAACCTGCGCTGACGCAATGAGTGCCCCGCACGGATTGGCCACAATGACCGCTCACAATCGGTTAGAGGCTGACTAATGGATACCCTGCTTGAGCGTTTTCTGCGTTACGTAACTTTTCATACCCGCTCCGATGAGACCAATCCAGCCTGCCCCAGCAGCGAAGGCCAGCTGATCTTTGCCCGTGCCCTGCAAGAAGAGATGAAGGCGTTGGGGCTGAGCCAGGTCACCCTGGATGAACACGGCTACCTCACCGGCTGCCTGCCGGGCAACCAGCCGGACGCCCCCGCCATCGGCCTGATTGCCCACATGGATACCGCCGACTACGAGGCGGAGCACGTAGTTCCGCAAATCATCGAAAACTATCAGGGCGGCGACATCTGCCTTGGCAAGGGTGACGAGGTGCTCGCCATCCGTGACTACCGCTTCCTGAAAAACTACCTGGGTCAGGATCTCATCACCACCGACGGCACTACCTTGCTTGGCGCCGACGACAAGGCGGGTATCGCCGAGATCCTTACTGCCATCGACCACCTGCAAGCGCACCCCGAGATCCCGCGCGGCGATATCTGGGTCGGCTTTACCCCGGATGAAGAGATTGGCCGTGGCGCCAACCTGTTCCCGCTGGAGAGATTCCCGGCCAAGTGGGCCTATACCGTGGATGGCGGCGAACTGGGCGAGCTGGAGTATGAAAATTTCAACGCCGCCAGCGCCACAGTTCGTTTTATCGGCAACAACGTCCACCCCGGCACCGCCAAGGGCAGCATGATCAACAGCCAGACCCTGGCCGCCCGCTTCCACGCCGCCATGCCGGCCGAAGAGACCCCGGAGTGCACCGACGGGTATGAGGGCTTCTTCCATCTGGCCCAGATGAGCGGCACCGTGGAGGAGAGCACCCTCCACTACATCATCCGTGACTTCGACGACGAGCACTTCGCCGCACGCAAGGCCGAGATGCAAAGCCGGGTGGCAGCCCTGCAGGCCGAGTATCCCAAGGCCCGCATCGAACTCACCCTGACCGACAGCTATCGCAACATGCGCAGCCAGATCGAGCCGCACATGCATATCGTCGAGCTGGCCAAGGCCGCCATGGAGGCCGCCGACGTGGTGCCGAAGATCAAACCCATTCGCGGCGGTACCGATGGCGCCCGCCTCTCCTTTATGGGTCTGCCCTGCCCCAACCTCTTCACCGGTGGCCACAACTTCCACGGCAAGCACGAGTTCATCCCGCTGCAATCGATGGAGAGATCGGTCGCCACCCTGCTGGAGCTGGTGCGTCTCACCGCAGCCTGGCGCGGTTAATCTGGTCGCAATCATTACCATGACCAGCAAGGGGGGAGCCGGTTAACCTGCTCTCCCCTTGCTATCTGGCCATCACCCATCAGGAAAGGGAAACCGGGGAGAGTCGCTCAGGAGCAACTGGCTGCCGCTGCCATCAAACTGTCATCCAGCTGACATGTCGCGGGAACAGTGCCGCATCATGCTGGGAGCAACGGATCGCCGGAGCCCTCCAGATGTTCACTATCGATACCCTGCTGACCCAGCACTTCCCCCACCTGCTTGGCTACCCCCTGCTCACCCCGCTGTTAAAGCGGCTGCTGGGCTGGCTACTCAACGAACGTGCCTTTGCCGACTTTGCCACCCGCTACCCGCACCTGCGCGGCCTCGACTTTGTCGAGCAGGCGCTGACCCAGCTCGATTTCGACTATCGGGTCAGCGAGGCGCAGCTGGAGCATATTCCTGCCAGCGGCCGGGTCATTCTAGTCGCCAACCACCCCATCGGCTCGCTGGATGGACTGGCGCTGCTGCAACTGCTCGGCCGCATCCGCCCCGATGTGAAGATCGTCGCCAACCAGCTGCTGGCCCAGCTCGCGCCGCTGCGCCCTTTGCTATTGCCGGTGGACAATATAGAGGGCAAGACCGATCGACAGGCCATCCTCGCCATGAACGAACACATCGCCCATGAAGGGGCGCTGGTGATCTTCCCCGCAGGTGAAGTCTCGCGGCTTGGCCTCAAGGGGGTGAAAGATGGCCCCTGGCAGGCAGGCTTTATCAAGCTGGCCCAGCGCACCCGCACCCCGCTGGTGCCCATCCATCTGGGAGGGCGCAACAGCCTCTGGTTCTATCTCGCCTCCTGGCTCAACAAGCCCGCCTCCGCCCTGTTGCTGGTGCGCCAGCTGTTTCGCCAGCAGGGGCAGACTCTGCCGGTGACCATAGGAGCGCGCATTCCGCTCGGCAGTTTTCAGGAGCTGCCAGCCAAGACGGCGGCGCGGCTGGTGCGTAACCACCTCTACCGGATTGGCCGTGGCAAGGCGGGGCGCCTGCAGACCGAGGCCCCCATCGCCCTGCCGGAGGATCGCCGCCAACTCAAACAGGCCATCGAAAGCTGTGAGCAGCTCGGCACCACCCCGGATGGTCAGGGGATCTACCTCTACCGCCGCCACGAACTGAGCCACTCGGTGATCCTGCGCGAGCTGGGGCGACTGCGGGAGATCGCCTTTCGCGCGGTGGGGGAAGGGTCTGGCAAGCGGCGGGATCTCGATGGTTTTGACAACGACTATCACCACCTGATCCTCTGGGATCCGGCCCGACTCGACATCATCGGCGCCTACCGGTTCGCCCCGGTGGCGGAGCTGCTGGCCAGCAAGGGGAAGGATGGTCTCTACAGCCACACCCTGTTCGGCTTCGAGGATAAGTTGCTGCCCCGGCTGGAGCAGGCCATCGAGCTTGGCCGCAGCTTTATCCAGCCCGCCTACTGGGGCAAGCGGGGGCTCGATTATCTCTGGTTCGGCATCGGTGCCTATCTGGCCCGCTATCCCCGCTACCGCTACCTGTTTGGCCCGGTGTCGCTCTCCGGCAGCCTGCCGCCGGCGGCCAAGGATCTGCTGGTGAGCTTCTACCGCCAGCACTTTGCCCCCGAGCTGGCGCTGGCCCCCTCCCGCCGTCCCTATCCCGAGACACAGCCTCTGTTCGAGGGGGTGGATTACGACGCCGACCTCAAAGCACTCAAGGCCCGCCTCGACAATCTGGGCTGCGCCATCCCTACCCTATACAAGCAGTATTCAGAGCTGTGCGAGCCGGGCGGGGTGCAGTTTATGGACTTTGGCATCGACCCCGACTTCAACCACTGCATCGACGGGCTGGTGTGGGTGGATGTGAGCCGCATCAAGCCCCACAAACGGGCCCGCTATATCGGTAGCCATCTGGCCGAGCCGCGCTCATAGCCCAGCAGGCGCCAGGCAAACAGCCAAAGGCAAAAAAGGAGAGGAAGGCCATGGCCTCCCTCTCCTTTCGTTCTCATGCTCAGCACCTTTTCGAGGCGCTCGGCCCATCTGGCGTTACTCGGCCGCCTTGCGATCCGAGTGGCCAAGATCCCGCTCAGGGGCAATGACATCACGCACCCGCTGCTTGATCTCCTTGGCCTCGGGGAAGCCGTCATCGACCACCCGATCCCACACCTGCACCCCGCTCACCAGAATGCGGAACTCCCCCTTGCTGGCCGGCACCAGCGCAACCTCCCCCAGATCGCTGTCGAAGGTGGATAGCAGCTCCTGCGCCAGCCAGGCGGCGCGCAGCATCCAGCGACAGAGGGTGCAGTAGCGGATTTCGATGCGGGGTTTGCTGATCAGGGTTTCAGACTCGGTCATGAGTGACTCCATAAAAAAATCGGCCAATGGCGGGAAGTGGCGTACCGCTGCCCAATGGCCGATCCCGGTTTGGTCAAATCAATGCTGATCAACCCCATGAAAATCGGCCAGCCAATGGCGGGCAATGGTACGCATCGCCGATTCTGGCAGCTCGAACAGGCCGGGAGCAAGAGGGCCTGCCGCCAGCATCCGGATCCCTTCCATGATCTCCGCCAGCACCAGATAGACATATTCGCCAATCACGGCGCCATGGACGAAGTTGACCGCCTCGCCCCGGTTGAGCAGGTAGATCTGGGTACCATCCGGCCGGTTGAGGGCCAGCACATGGGGGCACACCTCTTCGCTCGGCCACGGCAACTGGGCCAGCGAGAAGGCAAACTCGTCGTCAGCCGAGGTGACCGAGGCGACCATGGTGCCGGGGCGCAGCGCCTGTAGATCCGCCAAGTCCAGCGAGCCGTTGCCGGTAGAGCAGATCACCAGCTCGGCACGGCTCAACGCCTCGGCCTTGGTGATCAGACGAAAACCGTGAGAGAGCGCTTCGACCTGTCGCAGCACATCTGTTTCCACCAGCCCGAGATGAAGATTGCGACAACGCAGGTCGCGGGCGATGCTGCGCCCCACCTTGCCATAGCCAAACAGCACGGCTTCGCAGACGTTGAAAGTACGGTTGAGGTTACGAGCCAGCGACTCCGCGGAGTAGACCACGCTCAAACCAATCTGGATATCCTCGGCCTGCTTGAGGGGGCTGCGAGCCACCGACACCACCGGGGTCGCCAGCACCTCCTGCTCATAGCGTTGATGACCGTTCTCGGTCATCTCCACCACCCCGAGGAAACGGGGGCCGAAGTATTCACTCAAGATCACCTGGGTTTTGGCAAAGTAACCGCCAATATCGAGGATCAGCAACCGCTCGTGGGGGGCCACAAGCGGCGCAATCTGCTGGATGAGGCTGTCGGGTTCATTGGTCCAGCGCCGGTTGAGGGGCAGCACCGGATAGTGTTGGGATACCCACTCCAGGGTCGGACCGTGTACCGATTTCGGTTTGGGCAAAATGGCACCAATCCGTCCAATCTGACCGAGAGCGTCGATAAAACGGGGGCGATCGGGAAGCAGGTGAGTGACCAGCAGAATGCAGAGACCGTCGATACGTCCCTGTCCGGTGAAATGGCGAAAAAACAGATGCTCAGATCCTTGACTGCGCAACTGTGGCCTCCTTATGTGCCGCAAAGCAGGCAAACAGAACCCGGCGCGGCCGGGTTCTGTGTGTGTCCAAATAAAATGAAAATCCTTTTTATCTGAAACACATATGGGGCTCAATCATTATCTGCCAAGAGTATGAGCGAGTATGCAAAAATGACTGTAATTGCCTGTTTTTCATGCAAAAATCAGTACAAAGAAGCAGCAGGCCACACCCACCATAGGCTTAGTCCGGTTCCCGCGGCAGCGAGCAGGATCAGCCCACCCCAACGCACTGGCAAGGGTTTGTCACGCAACACCCACTCCAGCAGTGGCATCAACCAGACCGGCAGCAACACCACCAGCGGCACCTCCACATATTGCCAGGCCAGCATCTGGACGAAGGCGAGGGCCAGCGCCAGACCGGCTGGGGCTACCTTGATGCCAACAAAGGTGGCAAGCAGGGCGCGAAAACCGGCGAAAGCGGCCAGCGCACCGGCCAGCTGGGCAATCAGCAGGCTGCCATCGATGCCGATCACCAGCGCCAGCCAGATAAAGCCGAGGGCAAACCCGAGCCCCTCGCGGCTGTCACCGCGCAAGGTGCTCCAGCCAAACCAGAGGATGGCGGGCAGTAGCGCCAGCCAGATCCCGGGTTCGCTCGCCAGTACCGAGGCCAATCCCTGCCACCACACCAGCGCACTGAACACCGCAAAGAGCAGCAGCGAACCGCGCTGATCGTTCACCTGAGCCGCAATGGCGGGGACCAGCAGGGTCAGCGGCAGCCACTGCCACGCCTTGGCCGGAATACCATAGAGACCGCCGAGCAATGAGCCCACCAACCAGAGCGCCAGCGCGCCCCACAGATACCCCAGTCGCGGCCAGCGCCACGATAGCAAAGCGGCTCCCAGAGGAGCCGCCAGGGTTTGCAGCAGAAGTTCCGCGCCCATTACTTGCGCACGCCTTCGACAAACAGGTTGATGTTCATCTCGTCCGGGATGCCGGGCAGCATGTAGCTCACGCCAAAGTCACTGCGCTTGATGGTGGTGGAGGCGTTGAAGCCGCTGCGGTAGCCGCCCCAGGGATCCTTGCCCTCACCGATCTTGACCAGATCGAAGGCCACTTCCTTGGAGACGCCGTGCAGAGTCAGGGTCCCTTTCAGCACGCCTTTATCCTTGGTGCCCTCGTAAGCGGAGCTGACGAAGGTCATCTTGGGATATTGTTTCACGTCGAGGAAATCAGGGCTGCGCAGGTGCTTGTCGCGGGCTTCGTGATTGGAGTCGACGCTGGCGGCATCCACTTCAAAGCTCGCCTTGGCGGCCGCCGGGTTGGCGTCATCCATGCTGAAGGTGCCGCTGAAGGTGTTGAAGCGACCCACCAGCTCGGAGAAGCCCAGGTGACCCACCTTGAACTGCACCGTGGTGTGCGCCGCATCCACGTCGTAATCCGCCGCCATCAGAGGGGTAGCCATAAACAGGCAGGAGGCCAGCAGAGCCTTGGTCATTTTCATCCGTTCGTTCCTTCATCTTGGGGTTCACATCAGTGGTTAAAATGCTAACCTCGTTCTGAAGATGAATAATCAGTGATTTATTAAATTCATTATTTACTGAGGATGGAAAATGGACCAGATCGCCGCCATGCGCACCTTTATCAAGGTGGTGGAGTGCCAGAGCTTTACCAAGGCCGCCAACCAGCTCGGCATCTCGGTCGCCATGGCCTCCAAACTGATGCAGCAGCTGGAGGAGTCCCTCGCCACCCGGCTGCTGTCGCGCACCACCCGTCAGGTCAATCCCACCGAGGCGGGCCAGTTCTACTACCAGCGATCCCTCGCCCTGCTGGCGGAGCTGGAAGAGACCCACAGCCAGCTGACCCACCACAACCAGCAGCCGAACGGCACCCTCAAGCTCTCGGTGCCGATGGATTTTGGCTATCTGCACCTCTCCCCCGCCCTGCCGCTGTTTCGCCAGCGCTTTCCCGATCTCAAGCTCGATATCGAGTACAGCGACCGGCGAGTGGCCCTGGTGGAAGAGGGGTTCGATCTGGCGCTGCGGATCGGCCACCTCAGCGACTCCTCGCTGGTGGCGCGCCAGCTTGCCACCATTCGGGTCGAACTTTGCGCCAGCCCCGCCTATCTGGCACGCAAGGGCAGACCGGAAAAACCCGAGGATCTCAAGCAGCACGACTGTCTGATCTACACCCTGACCCAGCCGGAGTGGCACTTCAAACGGGGAAGCGAGCAGCAGAGCATCCGGCCACAGGGGCCGCTGCGGGCCAACAACGGGGTGGCGCTGACCCGCGCCGCTTGTGATGATCAGGGCATCATATTGCAGCCCACCTTTATCGTGGGGGAGGCCCTGCGGTCAGGGCAGCTGGTCAGCCTGCTGCCAGAGTGGGACAAGGGAGATGTGGGACTTTATGCGGTCTATCCGCACCGCCGCTTCGTCTCGGCCAAGGTGCGCTGCTTTATCGAGTTCGTGCAGGAGCGCTATCTCGCCCCGCAGCAGTGGGATGCGCCGACCTGATTGCCAGAGCTGTGGGTCCGGCCTGCTAGTCCGGCTTGAAACCTAACGCTGGCCGGATGCGGTGGTGGATGCGGTGGTGGATGCGGCAACAGGGGTGAGCTTGGCTAGCAGACGCTCCTGCTCGAGGCTTAACTGCCAGCGTGGCAGACGGGTGCGGATCACCGACAACTGCGGCTCACTGAGGGCATAGGGGAGCGCAACTTCAATCTCGGGGCAGTCAAACATGGCGGCCAGCTGCAGGATCAGAATGAGGTTTGCCTCGTCGGTCTTGTGCTTGTTGACCCGTTTGCGGATCTCGTGGCGCAGCTGGGTTTCGGGGTCCTGGGTCATCGCCTGCCAGCCGAAACCGAACAACGGCACCAGCGCGCTGACAATCCCCAGCGCCGTCATCGGCTGCTTGGGGGGATGATAGAGTGCGTTGAGATCCAGCAGAACAGGATTCTGACGAACCTCACCCCCACCAAATAAAATCGTTTTCGTCATTGGATTACCCGCTATATTCCACTAGACTGCGCCGCATATTTTACCCCGATATGCCAACGAGGTGCTGATGCTAAGCGATATCGAGATCTCCCGCCAGTCCCCCCGTCTCTCAATCCACGCGCTGGCCGAACGCCTCGCCATCCCCCAGCACCTGCTCAGCCCTCATGGCCACTACAAAGGCAAGCTCAGCCTCGACCTGCTCACGTCTCAGCCCAAACAGCGCGGCAAGCTGGTACTGGTGAGCGCCATCACCCCTACCCCGCTCGGTGAAGGGAAAACGGTGACCACCCTTGGCCTCTCCATGGGGCTCAACCATATCGGCCAGCCCAGCATCGCCACTATCCGCCAGCCGAGCCTCGGGCCGGTATTCGGGGTCAAGGGGGGCGCTGCCGGTGGCGGCCACGCCCAGGTGGTGCCGATGGAGGAGATGAACCTCCACCTTACCGGCGATTTTCACGCTCTGACGGCGGCTCACAATCTGGCGGCGGCAGCCCTCGATGCCCGCCTGTTCCATGAGCGCAAACTCGGCGACCAGTTCACCGCCAAAACCGGCCTGCCGCGGCTCGATATCGATTCCGACAACATCCTCTGGCCGCGCACCCTCGACATGAATGACCGCGCCCTGCGCCACCTCACCATAGGTCAGGGGGGCGCTGCCGATGGTGTAGAGCGCAGCGATCGCTTCGTCATCACCGCCGCCTCCGAGCTGATGGCCATTCTGGCGCTGGCAAGCGATCTGAAAGACCTGCGCCAGCGCATCGGCCGCATCCAGCTGGCCCGCGATATCCACGGCAAGCCCATCACCGCCGAACAGTTGGAAGTAGCGGGCGCTATGACGGTACTGCTCAAAGATGCGCTGCAACCAACCCTGATGCAGACCACCGAGCAGACGCCGGTGCTGGTGCACGCCGGCCCCTTTGCCAACATCGCCCACGGCAACTCTTCGGTGATCGCCGATCGTATCGCCCTTGGCCTGACCGACTATGTGGTGACCGAGGCAGGTTTTGGCTCCGACATGGGGCTGGAGAAATTCTTCAACATCAAGAGCCGCCAATCCGGTATTACCCCCGCCTGCGTGGTGCTGGTGGCCACGGTGCGCGGCCTCAAGGCCAACAGCGGCCTGCTCGATATCCGCCCAGGCCAGCCGCTGCCAGCCAGCCTGCAAGGGGAAGATCTGCCGACCCTCAAGCAGGGCTGCGCCAACCTCGCCTGGCATATCCGGAACGCCCGCCGCTACGGGGTGCCGGTGGTGGTCGCCATCAACCGCTTCCCCACCGACAGCGAGGCCGAACTGGCGCTGCTGGCCCATGAAGCGCAGCAAGCCGGTGCCTGTGGCGCGGCCATCTCCAACGCCTTCACCCAGGGTGGTGCCGGTGCCAGCGAGCTGGCCCGCGCCGTGGTGGCCGCCTGCGAGCAACCCGGCAAGGTGAAACTGCTCTACCCCGACGAGGCGAGCCTCGATGCCAAGCTGGCGACCCTGGTGGAGTGCGGCTACGGCGGCCGCGGAGTGCAGCTCTCCGACAAAGCGCGCCAGCAGCTGGCCCAGCTCTCTGCCGAAGGGTGGGATCACTTGCCCATCTGCGTGGCCAAGACGCCGCTCTCCATCAGCCACGACCCCGCCCTCAAAGGGGTGCCGACCGATTTCGAGGTGCCCATCGACGAGGTGAAGCTCTGCGCCGGTGCCGGGTTCGTCTATGCGCTGGCGGGCCCCATCATGACCATGCCGGGGCTGGGCAGTCTGCCTGCCTATCGCCATATCGATATCGATGAGAACGGCGAGATAGTCGGCCTGAGCTGAGCCCTTCCACAACGCCAGAAACAACAAGGCCCCGCCAATTGCGGGGCCTTCTGTTATCCATGCATCAACCCTTAGAGGGTGAAGCGCTGGGTCATATGGTGCAGGGTATTGGCCAGCTTGCTCAGCTCGACGCAAGCCTGGGCGATCTGATGAGCGCCCTGGGCATTCTCGTCAGCGGCATTGTGAATGTTGACGATGCTGCGATTGAGCTCTTCGGTCACCGCGTTCTGCTCTTCGGTGGCGGTGGCGATCAGGGTGTTCATGTCAGTGATGCGCACCACGGCACCGTTGATGGTCTCGATACTGGTACCGGCATCCCGCGCCAGACCGACACTCTCCTGCATCTGGTGACGACTCAGCTGCATGGCGTTGCCCGCCTCGGCGGCGCGGCTCTGCAAGAGCTCGATCATCTTGCTGATCTCGGCGGTGGAGTCCTGGGTACGCTGGGCCAATGAACGCACTTCATCCGCAACGACCGCAAAACCACGCCCCTGCTCACCGGCACGGGCCGCTTCGATGGCCGCGTTAAGGGCCAGCAGGTTGGTCTGACCGGCGATATCGCGGATTACATCCAGCACCACGCTGATGTTGGCGCTGTCGGCCTCCAGCTGCTGCACCACTGTGCCAGCCTGCTCAATCTTGACCGACACCTCTTCGATGCTGGCAATGGAGCTGCGTACCACTTCGCTGCCGGCAGCAGAGGTGCGGGAGGCATCCTTGGCGGCGCTCATGGCATCCGTGGTGTTGCGGGCCACTTCGTTGACGGTGGACTGCATCTCGTTCATGGCGGTCGCCACCTGGGAGACTTCGTTCTGCTGGATAGCCATGCCGCTGGCGGACTGGCTGGAGATGGCGCTCACCTCCTCCACTGCGCTGCTGAGTTGGCTCACGGAGCCGGCGATCTCGCTCACCAGATCGGAGAGGGAGCCCTGCATCCGGTTGATGGCGGAACCCAGCTGGCCCAGTTCATCGCGGTTGAAGCGGCTGTCACGGATCCACTGCTGCAGTTCGCCCTGACCCAGATCGCCATTGGCAATACGTTGGGCCTGACGGGCCAGCATGATCAGCGGGTCGCGGATCTGGCGGGTCAATACCACGGAGAGCACCACCACAAGGATCAAACCGATCACCAGTGCGATGGTGACGCTCAGGTTGGCGGATTGGTAAGAGGCGACAATGTCACTGCGGGATTCAGAGGCATAACCATGGTTAATCTGAATAAGGGAGGCCACTGACTTGCTCAGCGCGGTGTAAAGGGGAACCCCCTCCTCAAGGAAGATGCGTTGGGCTTCGGCAAGCTGATCGCTGTCTTGCAGCTGTTGGACTCGCTGGTGCAAGGCGACGTAACGATCCCAGTCAGATTTCACCGTATCGAAGGTACGGCGCTCCGCCACATCCTCAGGCCAGATCGTCTTGTCATGGGCAATCAGCTGCTGCGCGATCGCGTTAAGCTGTTGACTGGCAATATTCCGATATTCAGCCCTTTTCAGCGGCTCGGCAGCCACCACGAAATAACCCAGCTCATAACGACGCAACTCACCGAGAGAATCCCCGATCGCACTTGTGCGATTGACCGCAGGCAGGATGCTGTCGGTAAACCGGATGGCAACATCATTCATGTTGCCAAACTGGACAAGGGAAAAACCGCCGATAAAGGCGACCATCAAACCGAGCACGGCAAAGCCGGCGGTGAGTTTTTTACCTATGGTCATGGTACTGGTATTCATGGGATATCCTGGTGGTCGTTAAATTCGTAGCACTCGTCCGGTTCACGCCCTCCTGACATGAACTATCTGGCCACCTGTTCAGTGGCGCACCATCCAACCTTGATGAATATCTCTGAATTCCATGAGCGGCAGCGAGAGCCGTGAGGGGGCGCTAGAGTAACCGGATTGTGATGGTTCGGAAAGAGTCTGTCCGGTTACTTTTTGTAAGGTGAAAACGAGGGATTTATCGTACTCGATTAAATATACCGCTCAGATGAATAAATCGAAAAAATGCATAACGTTTGCATAAGGCAAGCCGCGCGGGTCAAGCCGTTGCAGGCCGCCACTCTCATCCGGAACCAATGAAAAACGCCAGCAATGGCTGCTGGCGTCTCGTTTATTCAGCGTTGCGGTTACAAAACAACCGCCATCTTATCCGCGCAGGCCGCCCAGAAACTCGGCCCGGGTATCGGGCTGGGTCTTGAACACCCCGCCGAGGGAGGTGGTGGTGGTATAGGAAGTGGAGTCCATCACTCCGCGCGCCTTGACGCAGTAGTGAGTCGCCTTGATGCTGATGGCCACATCCTTGGTGCCGAGCAGGGTCTGCAGCGCCAGCAAGATCTGCTGGGTGAGCCGCTCCTGCACCTGGGGACGACGGGCGAAGAACTGCACGATGCGGTTGATCTTCGACAGGCCAATCACCTTGCCCCGAGGGATATAGGCCACATGAGCCATGCCGTCGATGGTGACGAAGTGGTGTTCGCAGGTGCTGGTGAGGCTGATGTCCCGCACCATGATCATCTCGTCCACCTGCATCTTGTTCTCGATCACTGTCACCTTGGGGAAGGTGGAATAATCGAGGCCGGAGAAGATCTCGTTGACGTACATCTTGGCGATGCGGTGCGGCGTCTCGGCCAGACTGTCATCGGTCAGATCCAGCCCCAGCGTCTCCATGATGGAGCGCATATGGCCTTCGATCTTCTCCCGCTTCTGCTGGCTGTTAAGCTCGTTGGTGACCAGGGGGGTTTCCAGTCCCTGGGCTTCGAGGGCAGCCCTGACCAGCAAGGCTTCCGGACTTAAGGTTGTCATTATCTTCTCTCCCACGCTCAGGGACTGTGAGGGCAGCTCAAGGAGCAACCCCTTATGTTATTGCGGCGTACAGGGCCGATGGTATCGCTGTAATGGCCGCCACACGGGATGTGACGGCCATCTGTTATGGCGGCATAGTAAACGGCCATTGCCGCCAAGATTCAAGTCAACTTGTGCGTCACCTCATACTTTATGGCCATCTACCCCCGTTTTTGCGCCGATTACTCCGAGATTCCCTTGAGATAACCTGCCCATCCCCGGGGATTTTTGTGATAATCCCGCCTTCAATCATAGAAAGAGGTCATGACGATGGGATTTGATACCAGCGGACTACTCCCCTTAAGCGATGCCCTGCAAGGGATGCTGGAACAACTCGCCTGCTGCTGCGACAGCGAGCAGCAGCCCCTGCCAGAGGCCCTTGGCCGGGTGCTGGCCAGCGACATCGCCTCTCCCCTCGCCGTGCCCCCCTTCGACAACTCAGCTATGGACGGTTACGCCGTGCGCCTTTCGGATCTCACTGCTGGCACCCCGCTCATCATGGCGGGCAAAGCGTTTGCCGGTCAGCCCTATCAGGGCGAGTGGCCCGCCGGCCACTGCGTGCGGATCATGACCGGCGCCCCGGTTCCCGCAGGCACCGATGCGGTGGTGATGCAGGAAGAAACGCAGGCCGACGGCGATCGGATCACTTTTCTGGCACAACCCGAACCGGGCCAGAATATCCGCCGCGCCGGCAGCGATATCGGCAAGGGCGCCTGCGTGCTGCCCGCCGGTACTCGCCTCACCCCAAGAGAGATGCCGCTGCTGGCATCCCTCGGCGTGGCCACTGTCGCGGTGCGCCGCCCACTGAAAGTAGCCATCTTCAGCACCGGTGACGAGCTCAAACCGGTCGGCACCCCGCTTGCTCACGGCGATATCTATGACTCCAACCGCTACGGCGTGCGGGCCATGCTGGCGCGGCTGGGCTGCGACTGCCTCGACCTTGGCATTATCCCCGACGACCCCGCCCAGCTACGCGCCGCCTTTATCCGTGCCGATGAAGAGGCCGACGTGCTGATCACCACCGGCGGCGTTTCGGTAGGAGAAGCGGACTTCACCAAACAACTGCTGGACGAGCTCGGCGAGATTGGCTTCTGGAAGCTCGCCATCAAGCCGGGCAAGCCGTTTGCTTTTGGCCGTCTGCCCCGCACCTGGTTCTTCGGCCTGCCGGGCAACCCCGTCTCCGCCATGGTCACCTTCGATCAGCTGGTGCAACCGGCGCTGGCCAAGCTGGCGGGCCAGCACTTCGAGCGCCCGCTTCAGCTACAGGCCATTGTGGCCGAGCCACTCAAAAAGAGCCCGGGCCGACTCGACTTCCAGCGCGGCATCCTGAGTCAGGGACCGAACGGCCTCGAGGTGCGCAGCACCGGCTCGCAGGACTCTGCCGTGTTCAGCTCCCTGTCGCGAGCCAACTGCTACATCGTTCTTGAACGGGAACGGGGCTGCGTCGCCGCAGGCGAGACGGTCACCGTGGAGCCATTCGGGGGATTGCTGCTGTGAGCGAGATCCTGAGCGACGCCGAACTGCTGCGCTACAACCGCCAGATCATCCTCAAATCCTTCGACTTCGAGGGACAGGAGGCGCTCAAGCAGGCCCGTGTGCTGGTGATCGGCGCCGGTGGCCTTGGCTGCGCCGCCAGCCAGTATCTGGCGGTGGCCGGAGTCGGCCAGCTCACTCTGGTCGATTTCGACAAGGTGGAGCTCTCCAACCTGCAGCGTCAGGTGCTGCACAACGATGAGCGCATTGGCCACTACAAAGTAGACTCTGCCGCCCAGTCGCTGCATGCCCTCAATCCCTGGCTCAACGTCGAGACCCACGCTGCCGTGGCCGATGAGGCTCTGCTCGATACCCTACTGCCACGGCATCAGCTGGTTCTCGACTGCACCGACAACCTGACCATTCGCAACCTGCTGAATCAAAAAGCACGCCAGCACAGGGTGCCGCTGGTCAGTGGCGCCGCCATCCGGCTGGAGGGCCAGCTCTGCAGCTTCACCTGGCAGGAAGATGAGCCCTGCTACGCCTGCCTCAGCACTCTGTTTGGCGAGCAGGCCCTCACCTGCGTCGAAGCGGGGGTACTCGCCCCCGTGGTGGGTCTGGTGGGCAGCCTGCAAGCACTCGAAGCCATCAAGCTGCTGGCCGGCATGGGTAAGAACTACAGCGGCCGCCTGCTGATGATTGACGGCCTGAGCGGCACTTTCCGCGAGATGAAGCTGCCCAAGCGCCCCGACTGCCCGGTCTGCTCCCATCCTTGACGCAAACAGGATCAAAAAAGCCGAACCCTGTGGTTCGGCTTTTTGATATCTGTGCCTAACAACTCCTTCCTCAATGGGTCGTGAGGACCCGTTGCAACAGGTGGTTAAAGCCCGAGGGGTCTTCAGCGGGCCAGGCGTGGTGGCCGTTGGGAGTGTGGATGGTGGCGTTGGGCAAGGCGGCAAACTGCTCTACCCGTTTGGCCAGCGGCAGGTAGTCGTGACTGGTGGAGATGATGGCCACCGGCTGCCAGATGGAGCCGAGCCGGGCGCGCACCGACCAGCCCGGTAGCGCCTCCAGCAGCGCCTTGTAGGTTTTCTTTTTATTGCGCACGAAACGCAGCCGGAAGGTGTGGCGCACCTGCGCCAGATCCGGGCCCGGGAAGAGCTCGCGTCCCAGCCACCAGGCGAGGGGGCGCATGCCAAACCAGCGCAGCCACTTGAGACGCTGGGCGTAACGCTCCTGCTCTTTGGGTGTTTCCAGCAGAAACTCGCTAAAACCGTTGACCAGCACCAGCCCCTGCACCTTGTGGGGCAGTTGCAGCGCCAGCTCCAGCGCCACCATGGCCCCGAGCGACAACCCTACCACCCAGGCGGGGCCGGATTGCTCATCAAGCCAGCGCACTACATCTGCCGCCAGAGTGGCCACGTCAAACGGCCCTTCCTGCATGCTCTGGCCGTGGCCGCGCAAGTCCAGCGCCACCACCCGGTACTGTTCGGAAAACCGTTCGATCTGCGCCTGCCAGTCGAGGCTCGAGGAGCCCAGCCCGTGCAGCAGCAACAGCAAGGGGCCCTCTCCTGCGCTGCGCAGGGCAAGCCCGTTGAATTTCATCACCTGATTGCGGCGCATCAGTGTATTGCCTCTCGACTCATCACCTGAACCATCTCTCGTTGTTATGTTGCCCGTGGCCATCCTGCCACGTTATCAGCACGACGCCCAATCAGCCTTCGCTGACCAGACTCACCGCCTTGATATAAGCGTAGATCTGCTGCTCCGGCGCCAGCGCCAGCCGCCTGGCGGAGCGGCTGGTGATCCGAGCCAGCAGTATCTGCTCACCCAGCGCCAACTGCAACAGAGTCTGGCCGGGGCGAACCTCGCGCACCGCCAGCAGACGGGTGACGAGACAGTTGGAGAGACTGGAGTGCTCGATGGGTGCCGTGGCAATCACCACATCGCGCCCGGCCACCTTGATCTGCAAAGGGCCGCTCTCATCCGGCACCTGGGTCATGGTGACCCGCAGTTGCTGCTCACCAAGCTGCAGGGTCGCCATCTGCTCCTCTTCATCGTAGTGAGAGAGGGTCGCCGCCAGCATCACCCCGGCATCGTCACGGCTGGCGAGCGAGAGATCAGTGCGGGCGAAGATCTCGCTCGGCCGGCCTTGCGCCTCCACCCTGCCACCTTCCAGCAGCACCAGCTGATCGCAGAGCAGGCTCACCTCCTCCATGGCGTGACTGACGAAGATCATCGGGATACCGCTCTCCTGCTGCAACCCCTTGAGCACATGGGCCTGATGGATGCGGCTGCGCCGATCGAGCGCAGAAAAAGGCTCATCGAGCAGCAGCAGATCAGGCTCGGCCAGCAGCGCCCGCCCCAATGCTACACGCTGGCGTTGGCCGCCAGAAAGGGCATGGGCAGGTTGCCCCAGCAGATCGGCAAAGCCGAGCCGCGCCGCCAGCGCTTCGGGCTGCCAGCGCCCTCGCCCCTTGCGGGCCGCCAGTTGCAGATTGCCGAGCACCGTCAGATGGGGGAAGAGCCGCGAGTCCTGAAACACCAGCCCGATCCGGCGCGCTTCGGGCAGCAGTTGAGCATACTCCCGCTCGCACCACCATAAGCGATCCCCGTTTTGGCGATCGAGTCCGGCGATGATGCGCAGCAGGGTGCTCTTGCCACAGCCCGAGGGGCCGAACAGGCCTAGGATCCCCCCCAGCTCGAGGGTCAGTGCACAATCGAGGGTAAAGGGGCCAAACTCGCGCCGGGCATGGAGGCTCAGGGCATGGCGGTGCAGGGCGTTGTCTTGCGGAATAGTGGCTGGCTGGTTCATCCGAACACTCTCCGCTGTCTGCGCTGCAACACACCATAGACCAGCACCAGCATCACCAGCGAGAAGGCCATCAGGCCGCCAGCCAAAATATGGGCGTTCTGGTAATCCATCGCCTCCACATGATCAAACAGGGCGATGGAGAGCACTTGGGTCTCGCCGGGGATATTGCCGCCAATCATCAGCACCACGCCAAACTCCCCCAATGTATGGGCAAAGCCGAGGGCTGCCGCCATTACGAAGCTGGGCAGGGTCATCGGCAAGATGATGTGGAAAAAGCGCTCCAGCGGGCCGAGCCCCAGGGTCGCAGCAGCTTCCAGCTCCTTGTTGCCCATGTTGACGAAGGCGGAGGTGAGCGGCTGCACCACAAACGGCAGCGAATAGAGGATGGAGGCAAACAGCAGGCCGAGAAAGCTGAAGGCGAGCGGGGCGCCAAAGGTGTCGCGCCACCAGGCGCCGAAACCATATTCGGGGGAGAAGGCGAGTAGCAGATAAAACCCCAGCACTGTGGGAGGCAGCACCAGCGGCAGCGCCACCAGCGCCTCCACCAGCGGCCGCAGCCGGTTCTGACTGCGCGACAGCCACCAGGCCAGCGGCGGTGCCAGCAACAGCAAAATCGCTGTGGTGCAAGCCGCAAGCTTCAGGGTGAGCCAGACCGCCAGCAGATCCCCTTCACTCATTACCGACCTCCCGGTTGATAAATGCCCCCAACGGCATGGTCTCCATCCTTATTGCAAAGAGTGGCCGACCCGAAGGCCGACCACTCAGGGTATCGCATCAGGCCCATCCCCTTATTGGGGCAGGGCATAACCCGCAGCCTTGATCTGCGCCTGACCCGGCCCTTTGAGCCAGGCGACCAGTGCCTCCACCCCAGCCCCTTTCTTCAGTACCAGCCCCTGCTGCTCGATGGGGGGATAGAAGCTCGCAGGCACCGCCCAGGCTTCACCGGTCTTGCCGGCTTCCACCAGATTGGCCCAGGCGACAAAGCCCAGCTCGGCATTGCCGGTATCGACAAATTGCCAGGTCTGGCCGATGTTGGCACCGGTCAGCAGCCGGTACTTCTTGGGATCGATCTTGAGATGGGTGAGGGTCGCCATGGCGGCAGCACCATAGGGAGCTGTACGGGCATTGGCGATGGCGAGGTTGCCTTTCCAGCTACGCAGGGTCGCCTCGTCAGGGGCCGGCCCCCCCTTCTTCCACAGCCCCAGCTGGCCGATGGCGTAGGTGAAGCGATCGCTCCCCTTGCCCTCTTTTTCCAGCTTCTCGGGGGTCGCCGCATCGGCGGAGAGGAAGAGATCGAACGGTGCGCCGTGACTGATCTGGGTGTAGAGCACTCCGGTGGCGGCAGACGAGATTGCCAGGGTGTGGCCGGTCTTGGCGGTAAACTCCTTGCCAATACGCTCTATGGTGCCCTTGAAGTTGGCCGCCACAGCCACCTTCACTTCATCGGCCTGCACGGCACCGGTATGCAAGGTGGCGGCGCAGACGCCTGCGATGACAACAGATAACAGCGGTTTCATTCCCTTTCTCCTGATGGGGCTCGCACATCCGCGTCCCTTGGCGGGGCCGTGGTTCCCGTTGAACCTGCGCCCCTCGTGATGAACAGGTCAGGCTTGCCAGCGGGCAGCGGCGGCGTTGTCGCTCTCCTTGGCCTCGACCCAGCGTTGCACACCCTCGGCGGTCAGCTCTTTTTTCCAGAACGGCGCCCGGGTTTTCAAGAAATCCATGATGAAGTGACAGGCGTCAAAGGCGGCGTCGCGGTGGGCACTGCTCACCGCCACCAGCACGATCTGATCGCCAAGCCACAACTCGCCGATACGATGAATGAGGGTACACTCCTGCAGCGGCCAGCGGCGACGGGCCTCCTGCACGATATCGGCCAGCGCCTTCTCGGTCATACCGGGGTAGTGCTCGAGGGCCAGCCCCTTCACCTCCTCCCCCTGATTGAAGTCGCGAACCTTGCCAACGAAGGTGACGATGGCGCCACTGTCGGGGCGGGTGGCGAGACGGGCATATTCGTCCGCCAGCGAGAAATCCTCCCGCTGGACCAGAACGCGATCGGTCATGGTTGCCTCGCTCATCCTTAACCTCCAGTCACCGGCGGGAAGAAGGCCACCTCATCGCCATCATTGATGGGGGTATCGAGGGGCACCAGGGTCTGGTTGACCGCGACCAAGAGCTTGCCAGCTTCCAGCGCCAGCGCCCACTTGTCGCCGCGTTCACAGAGCGCCGAGCGCAGTTGTTCGGCAGTGGCGTAGTCGCACGGCAGGCTCAGCTCATCGCAGGCCACCAGCTCTCTTACTTGCGCAAAAAACAGTACCTTGATCATGCTTGCTCCCCGCTATTTGACCCCAGCTGAAAATGGCCGGACTTGCCGCCCTTTTTCTCTACCAGCCGCACCTGTTCGATCACCATGTCCTTTTGCACCGCCTTGCACATGTCGTAGATGGTCAACGCCGCTACCGACGCGGCGGTCAGCGCCTCCATCTCCACCCCGGTCTTGCCGGAGAGCTTGCAGAGGGTGCGGATATGCACCTTGTGCTGCTCGGGCAGCGGCACTATCTCCACCTCGACTTTGGTCAAGGCCAGCGGATGGCAGAGTGGGATCAGATCAGAGGTCTTCTTGGCGGCCATGATGCCGGCGATGCGGGCGGTGGCGAACACGTCCCCCTTGTGATGCTGGCCGCTCAGGATCAGCGCCAGCGTCTCGGGGGCCATGGCAACAAACGCCTCGGCACGGGCTTCACGCTCGGTCACCTGCTTGTCGGTCACATCCACCATATGGGCTTCGCCGCTCTGGTTCAGATGCGTCAGGTTGGGCTGGGTCTGCTTGGTATCGGTCTGGTTCATCACTTGCTCTCAGAGGTGGGAGACAAAGTTGCACGGCTTGGTGCGGGCATCGAGCTGATCGCGGATCAGTTGCTCCCAACCCAGCTGACAGGCGCCGGTGGAGCCGGGCAGACAGCAGATCAGGGTGCGATTGGCGAGTCCCGCCAGCGCACGGCTCTGCATGGCGGAGCCTTTAATCTCGGCAAAAGAGAGTTGACGGAACATCTCGCCAAAACCCTGTACGGTGCGTTCGAACAGCACACCGACCGCTTCCGGTACCCGGTTCTGTTCATTGAAGCCGGTACCGCCGTTAATCAGTACCACCTGCACCCCCTCATCGGCGATCCACTCGCTCACCCGCGCGCGGATGCGAAACAGGTTGTCCGGGCAGAGTGCCCGATCGGCCAGCTGATGGCCCGCGTCGGTAAGGGCCGAGACCAGATAGTCGCCCGAGCTGTCATCGGCGGCGGTGCGGCTGTCGGAAACCGTCAGCACGGCGATCTTGAGGGGAATAAATGCGTTGTGTTTCTGTCCCATCGGGCAGCTCCTTGTGGCTATGGGCCGTCAACGAGGCAGGAAGAGAAGGGGTATGAGAGGCCAGCTGTCAGGGCGCAAAAACTGACGCAGACAGGGGTGACCAACTTGCTCAAGCGTGTGACGGCGGGCTGATTCTATCAAAGGTTTCACGAGATATGGGATTTAAAAGACACACAAATCTGATGCTTGTCCCATATATGAACAAAATGCAGGCCGGGCAAACCCGGCCTGTCGTCGCAGGATCAGAACCCTTTCACCCCGGTCATGTCGGGCAGCTGGTGAGCTATCCCCTTGTGACAGTCGATGCAGGTACTTTCACCACTGGCCAGATTGGTAGAGTGCATCTTGGCGGCACGCTGCCCCTGCAGGGAGAAGTCCATGTACTCGAAGTTGTGGCAGTTGCGGCACTCGCGCGAATCAGTCTCTTTCATCCGCTGCCACTCCCGCTCCGCCATCTCGCGTCGGTGCGACTCGAACTTCTCGCGGGTATCCACCTTGCCGGTGATCATGCCCCACAGCTCCTTGGAAGCCTGCACCTTGCGGATGATCTTGTAGGTCCACTCGTGTGGTACATGGCAATCCGGGCAGCTGGCCCGCACGCCGGAGCGGTTGGCGTAGTGGATTGTGTCGCGGTACTCCTCGAACACGTTGTCCTTCATCTCGTGACAGCTGGTGCAGAAGGCTTCGGTGTTGGATGCTTCCATGGCGGTGTTGAAACCACCCCAGAAAATCACGCCACCGAAGAAGCCCATCAGCAGGATGACCCAGAGAGCCGCCTTCGATGGTGACTTGAAGGTGGTCCACAGACGCTGGATAAAGCCGGGTAATTTCATCTATGGATTCCTCAGTTCAGCGCTTCAACCGGTTTAAAGGTATTTTCCACCAGCGGCTTGGCATCCGCTTGCGGCACATGGCACTGCAGGCAGAAGTAGCGACGCGGCGACACTTCACCCAGGGTCAGGCCGTCGCGGGTCTCGAAATGAGTCGGACTGATCTTGGGAGCCTTCATGGCACTGGCATTCTTGAAGCTGTGGCAAGCCAGGCACTTGTTGACCTTGGTATCCACCTCGTAGTTGCGAATGTCGTGGGGGATCAGCGGCGGCTGATGCATGTACTGGCGATCGTAGGGCGCACCATCCTTGCGGAAGTTTTTCAGGGGCGCGGCGGTGGCATCGGTCACCAGATCGGTGGCGCCACGCTCGGACTTGAGGCCACCGGTACTGTTGGTGATCTCGGGGGCCGCTGCCATCAAGGATCCCGCCATCAGGCAGGCCAGCATTGCTCCAATCAGCTTTTTCATTATTTGTTCTCCGACGTTTTTTCTGCCTTGACGGCAAAACCTACAGTGATTTCAAAAACTTGTTCCGCGCAGACATCGATGCAGCGGCCACAGTTGGTACACTCCTGAGCCGCAATCAAGGGCCCGTGACCGCGCTTGGCACCGTGAACAGGCCCGCGCAGGATGGGACGCTCCGGGCAGACCGCATAACAATCCATGCAGTTGTTGCACCGCTCGCGCCCCTTGGCAGAAATCTTGATAAATCCGACCCGGTTGACCAGGGCATAGAAGGCCCCCACCGGACAAAGATGACCGCACCAGCCCCGCTCAACCACGAAAAGATCGAACAGGAACAGCGCCACCAGCAGGGCCCAGCCCGCCCCCATGCCAAACAGCAGACCGCGCATGGCGAACGACACCGGATTGACCAGCTCCCACGCCATCACCCCGACCACCGCTGGCACCACCAGCACCATGGCCAGCAGCCAGTAGCGGGTCGCACGGCTGAACTGGCCATTGCCCTTGAGGCCAAGTCGCCCCCTGAGCCAGGCTGCTGCATCCGTGATGAGGTTGACCGGACAGACCCAGGAGCAGAACACCCGCCCCCCGACCAGCCAGTAACCGGCCAGCACAATGGCAGCCCCCAGCCAGAGGGTGGTGATGGGCCAGTGACCCGCCGCCAGCGACTGCAACAGCGTGAGGGGATCGGTCAGCGGCACCGTCTCCAGCAACAGCGAGCTGGAGAGGTTGCCCTTGAGGATCCAGATACCCGCCAGCGGCCCCAGCAAAAACAGCCCGAGCACGCTGAACTGACTCAGCCGACGCAGCAGCAGGAAGCGATGGGAACGCCACCACCCCAGCTTGATGCGCGCCTCTTCCCCCGGATAACGACTCATAACCCCTCCGGTTTGCGTGTGGGCAGGGTGAGTCTGTCGCCGATGAGCGACTTGTTCCCCGCCTTGGCCTTCTCTTCCCAGCCGAGCCGGTAGTGATGACCCAGCTCACCTTTGGCAAGCTGGCGTGGCACCACCTTGATGGCCGCTTCCTCCAGCACGCAGGCATGCTCACACTTGCCACAGCCGGTACAGATATCGCTGTGTACCGTGGGCAGGAACATGGCGTGTTTGCCGGTACGCTGGTTATGCTGCAGCTCAAGAGTGATCGCCTTGTCAATCAGCGGGCAGACCCGATAACAGACATCGCAGCGCAGCCCCAGATAGTTGAGGCAGGTCTCGTGATCAATGAGCACAGCCACCCCCATCCGGGCCTGATCGATGTCGGTCATCTGCTGATCCAGCGCCCCGCTCGGACAGGCCACCACGCAAGGGATGTCATCACACATCTCGCAGGGCACGGTACGCGCCTTAAAATAGGGGGTACCAGTGGTCACAGGGTCAAACAGCCGGGCGAGCTGGAGGGTGTCGTAGGGGCAGGCCTCGACGCAGAGCCCGCAACGCACGCAGGCGCTGAGGAAATCTGCTTCATCGAGGGCGGCAGGCGGACGCAGCGCCTGGGCAGGCACAGCTTGTGCCTGCTGGCGTGCCATGCCGCCGAGCCCCACGCCAAGCAGGCCCACACCGCAGGCCCCCTTGGCCATGTCGGCCAGAAACTGGCGACGACTACGACTCATCTCGCACTCCCCCGCCTTAAGCCTTCATCACCTTGACGGCGCACTTCTTGTAATCGGTCTCTTTCGAGAGCGGATCGGTGGCATCCAGGGTCAGCTTGTTGACCAGCTGGCTCGCATCAAAGAAGGGCATGAAGACCAGTCCTTTCGGCGGACGGTTGCGACCACGGGTCTCGACACGGGTCTTCACCTCGCCACGGCGGGAAGAGACGATCACCTCTTCACCACGACGCACGCCGCGAGCCTTGGCATCGTCCGGGTGCATGAAGAGCACCGCATCCGGGAAGGCGCGATAAAGCTCGGGTACCCGACGGGTCATGGTGCCGGTGTGCCAATGCTCCAGCACGCGACCGGTGGAGAGCCACAGATCGTACTCTTTATCGGGCGACTCGGCGGCGGGCTCGAACGGCAGGGCGAAGATGACCGCCTTGCCATCGGGCTTACCATAAAAACGCACCCCCTCGCCCGCTTTCACATAGGGGTCGAACCCTTCACGGTAGCGCCACAGGGTCTCTTTGCCATCTACCACAGGCCAGCGCAGACCGCGCGCTTCGTGGTACTGA
The DNA here is from genome assembly GCF_024436075.1 of Aeromonas sp. JL9. Taxonomy (NCBI): domain Bacteria; kingdom Pseudomonadati; phylum Pseudomonadota; class Gammaproteobacteria; order Aeromonadales; family Aeromonadaceae; genus Aeromonas; species Aeromonas sp. JL9. The sequence continues at coordinate 26,979 of NZ_JANFNV010000021.1, forward strand.
TCGAACGGTGCCAGATCGTGACCGTGGCCACGACCGAAGGTGGCGTACTCCTCGAACAAGCCCTTCTGGACGTAGAAACCGAAGTGCTCGGCTTCGTCGTTCAGCATCCCCTTGCTCTGCTCTTTCGGGAACTGGTTGACCTGACCGTTGGCATAGAGCACGTCGAACAGGGTTTTGCCCTTCACTTCCGGCATCTTGGCAATCAGTTCAGCCGGCCACACTTCCTCAACCTTGAAGCGCTTGGAGAACTCCATCAGCTGCCACAAGTCGGACTTGGCCCCTTCCGGCGCTTTCACCTGCTGGTGCCAGAACTGGGTGCGGCGCTCGGCGTTGCCGTAGGCCCCCTCTTTCTCCACCCACATGGCGGTCGGCAGGATGAGGTCAGCGGCCTGGGCAGTGACGGTCGGGTACGGGTCGGAGACCACGATGAAGTTGCGCGGATCGCGATAGCCAGGCAGGCGATCGGTATTCATGTTGGGGCCGGCCTGCATGTTGTTGTTGCACATCACCCAGTAGGCGTTGAGCTTGCCATCTTTGAGCATGCGATCCTGCAGCACGGCGTGGAAACCCACCTTGTCGGGAATGGTCCCCTCCGGCAGTTTCCAGATCTTCTCGGCAATGGCGCGGTGTTTGGGCTCGGTCACCACCATGTCGGCAGGCAGACGGTGGGCAAAGGTACCCACTTCACGCGCGGTGCCACAGGCAGAGGGCTGGCCGGTCAGTGAGAAAGGACCATTACCCGGCTCGGAGATCTTGCCGGTCAGCAGGTGGATGTTGTAGCAGAGGTTGTTGGCCCAGACGCCACGGGTATGCTGGTTGAAGCCCATAGTCCAGTAAGAGACCACCTTCTTGCTCGGGTCGGCATAGAGCTTGGCCAGCTTTTCCAGCTTCTCTTTGGAGACGCCGGAGAGCTTGGAGACCGACTCCACATCGTAATCCGCCACGAACTTGGCAAACTCCTCAAAGGTCATCGGCGTGGCATCGCCGCTGTCCGGGTTCTTCGCTTTCTGCTGCAGCGGATCAGTCGGGCGCAGGCCGTAACCGATGTCGGTGACCCCCTTCTTGAACACGGTGTGCTTGTTGACGAAGTCCCAGTTCACCTTGTCGTTCTGGATGATGTAGTTGGCGACATAGTTGAGGATCGCCAGGTCGGTCTGCGGAGTGAACACCATGCCGTTGTCCGCCAGCTCGAAGCTGCGGTGTTCGAAGGTCGAGAGCACGTGCACCAGCACATCCGGGTTGGAGAGGCGACGATCAGACATCCGCGACCAGAGGATGGGGTGCATCTCGGCCATGTTGGAGCCCCACAGCACGAACGCATCGGCCTGCTCGATATCGTCATAGCAGCCCATCGGTTCGTCCATGCCGAAGGTACGCATGAAGCCGACGACCGCAGAGGCCATGCAGTGACGGGCATTGGGGTCAATGTTGTTGGAGCGGAAACCGGCCTTCATCAGCTTGGCGGCAGCGTAGCCTTCCCAGACGGTCCACTGGCCGGAGCCGAACATGCCGACGGCGGTCGGCCCCTTCTCTTTCAGGGTCGCCTTGAACTTCTCGGCCATGATGTCGAACGCCTGATCCCAGCTGATAGGGGCAAAGTCGCCATCCTTATCGAACTGGCCGTTCTTCATCCGCAGCATCGGCTGGGTGAGGCGATCCTGGCCGTACATGATCTTGGAGAGGAAGTAGCCCTTGATGCAGTTGAGGCCACGGTTAACCGGCGCATCGGGGTCGCCCTGAGTCGCCACGACCCGACCATCCTGAGAGCCCACCAGCACGGAGCAGCCGGTACCGCAGAAGCGGCAGGGAGCCTTATCCCAATGGATGGCCGTCTTGTCGGTACTGGTGATGAGATTGGCTGCCAGCGTGGGGGCACTGACACCGGCCACGGCAGCGGCAGCTGCCACCGCGTTGGCCTTCATAAAGTCGCGTCGACTCAGCTTCATGGCATATCCTCACATTGCTTATCGCGTAATAGTTGTCGAATCTGTCGAACGGGAGCCAGCCATCAGCCGCAGAGGGCACGCCCGGCATCCCATCACTCTTTTCAGTGACCGCCCAGTTCATCGAACTGGTGGTAAATCAGGGCGGCAGAGAGCACACCCGGCATCGCCTGTATCGCATCAATGGCCGCCATGATCGGCCGCTGGCTCGGACCTTCCAGGGTCACGACCAGCTTGCCCTCGTCACTGACGGCGTGGATCTCGGCCCCTTCAAGGGCGCCAATCTGCTCGGCGAGCTGATGGCGCAAAGGGGGCTGAGTCAGCACCACCAGACTCGATACATGGAACTCCTGATCCATTGTGGCTTCTGTGTCACACGGCTTCTGACTCATTCTGACTCCTGCTTGAGGGTGGGCTGGCTCGCACCACCGGATGGGGCGGCTCGCCCGTCGACCTTGATGCTGCCAACCGGACAATCCTTCACACAGGCGCCGCAGCCATTACAGCGATCCGGCTCGACCGTCGGGGTGGGCACACGCCCCAGCACCGGAATAAAACGAATGGCATTGGGCTCACAGCTGTCCTGACAGCGCTGGCAGAACACCTGACCATTGGCCAGACAGTTGGCCTCGATATGGGCCTTATAGTGCCAGGGAGACTCGCTGGTCGGGCGAAACAGCGGCACCTTGCAGACCGTGACGCACTCGGTACAGAAGGTGCACTCGCCACGCTGGAAATCGACCACCGGAAAACCGCCCTCGCCATTCACCAGGATCTGCTCCGGACAGGCGGCCAGACAATCCCCGCAGCGGGTGCAGTCGGCGACAAATGCCGACCAGTTGACTGACCAGGGCAACTGCACCGGCGGTTCGGCAGTTCTCAGCCGCCCCCGGAACAGGCCGCGGCGGGCAAGATCGATCTCATCCGGCATGTTGACTCCTGTTCTGGTGAAAAAGGGGACAGTGCGAGTCCATGATTGGCATTCTTGATACCAATTATAAGAGTGGGTGTATATTGCGGCCCTGACAAGGTAAGGGATATACCACCAGGGAGATAAACAGGGGGGATTCTTGCGCCAGATCAAAGCCTTGCAGCGCAATAAAAATGGAGGTATCGGTTAAAATACCTCCATGTGAGGATTGCTATTTAATCGTTGGCGATTTTTTGCGGCTATCCGCCGATCGAGGCGAGATGAGGGGTGATGCCGGCATTGCCCTCATGGAGACGATGGGTAGCACTCTTGCCCGCCAGTGCCGCGCGAATGCGCTGTTGCAGCTCATCAGATTGCCTATCTGCGCCGAGCAGATCCCGCAAGTCGATGCCGTTGTCGCCAAACAGGCAAAGATGCAGCTTCCCCAGCGAGGAGACCCGCAGCCGGTTGCAACCGGCACAGAAATCCTTGCTGTAGGGCATGATGAGCCCCACCCCACCTTGCGAATCGGGGTGCATAAAGACCTGCGCCGGACCGTCATCCGTGCCCCGCAACTGCTGCACCCAGCCGCTCTCCAGCAAGCGCTGTTTGATCTGCTCGCCGCTGACATGGTGGTCACGAAACAGGGTATCCATCTCGCCGGTCTGCATCAGCTCGATAAAGCGCAGCTCGATGGGCTTGTACCTGATCCAGCCCAGAAAGGCATCAAGCTGGTAGTCGTTGAGCCCCTTGAGCAGCACAGCATTGATCTTCACCGATTTGAAACCGGCGGCCAGTGCTGCTTCGATCCCCTCCATCACCTCGGCCAGCTTGTTCTCACCGGTGATCTGATGAAACTGGCGCGGGTCGAGACTGTCGACACTGACATTCAGCGCGTTGAGTCCTGCATCAAACCACTCCTGAGCCCGCTCCTTGAGGCGATAGCCGTTGGTGGTCATGGCGACCTTCTCGATACCCGGGGTGGTGGCAATCACCTTGACGATCTCGGTGAAATCGCGGCGCAGGGAGGGCTCGCCCCCCGTGATGCGCACCTTGCGGGTGCCCATGGCGGCAAAACCGCTGACCACGCGGCGGATCTCGTCAATCGAGAGAAAGGATTGACGCCCCGTTTTGTGACCTTCGGGGGGACGATAACCGTCAGGCAGGCAATAGGTGCAACGGAAATTGCACACATCGGTCACTGACAGACGCAAATAGTAAAAACGACGGGAAAAACCATCTTCAAGTGGCAACATAAACACCTTTCCAAATACGGGAGGCCAGGGCATTTCTTTCCTGACCCTTACAGCTCGAACGTCGGCTGACGGCTGGTTTCCCCCTATCGCTAGGACTTAGGCAAAACCGCTCGGAGTTCATCTAGTTTTTCGATGCTAACACAAGTTGGAGTACACTCCCACGCATCTTGCGGGGTCCTTATCACTATTCAGAGGTGCGCATCAGTATGGGAAAACGGTTCAGGGTCCATTCGGTCAGCAGTGCCATTGGCCGCGCCATGGTGTTGATCCTCTTTATGGCCAGCCTGATCGCGCTGGTCGCCATGGTCACCCTCTTCTACTCGGTACCCGATGCAAAGGCTATCAACCTCTCCGGTTCGCTGCGGATGCAAGCCTACCGGATGGCCTACGAAATCGAGCGGGGCGACAGCGTGCTGGGGCGCCTCTCCCAGTTTGAAGAGACCCTGCACGCCGAAGAGCTGCAGGAGACCCAGCGCTGGATCACGCCTGCCTCCCTGCGTCGCACCTATGGCGAGGTGCTCGGCCAGTGGCAGGTGATGCGCCAGCACATCGAGGATCGCACCCCCAGACGGTACACCGATAACACCGAGCAGTTTGTGGCGGCCATCGACAATTTCGTCAATCAGATGCAGTACCACGTGGAATTCAAGGTACGGATGCTGGCACTGGCGGAGGGGCTCGGCCTGCTGGCCATCATCACCATCGCCTGGTTCACGGTGCGCTTCACCCGCCAGCAGGTGGTCGCCCCTCTCAACCAGCTGGTCTACTGTGCCCGCCAGATCCAGCGGCAGGATTTCGATCTTCAACTGCCCGCCCACGGCGAAAATGAGCTGGGGGAGCTGTCGCGCGCCTTCGTCACCATGGCCGACGAGCTGGGTAAGCTCTATCGGGAGCTGGAAAACAAGGTGGAAGAGAAAACCGCCAAGCTGCAACAGGCCAACGACACCCTCTCGTTTCTCTACTCGACCGCCCAGAAGCTGCACGCCGCCCCGCTCAGCACCCGTACCCTCATCAAACTGCTGGACCGCGCCGCCGCCCACCAGCATATCGACCATATCCGGCTGACCCGCTTCGAGCACAACGCCATGCCGGTCTACATCTCGGGGCGCACCGGCTGGCCCGGCGATCTCGATGCGGTCGCCAGCTTCTATCTGCAGATGGATGAGCAGGAGTTCGGCCGCCTCGACATCATCAGCCAGCACCCCATCGATGAGCGGTTGATCAAGAACTTCACCATGCTGCTGGCCCAAGTGCTGCACAAAGACCAGACCCTGCTGCAACAGCAGCGACTGCTGCTGATGGAGGAGCGGGCGGTGATCGCCCGGGAGCTGCACGACTCGCTGGCGCAGGCCCTCTCCTATCTCAAGATCCAGTCCACCCTGCTCAAGCGCTCTTACGCCAAGGGGCAGCATGACAAGGCGCAGGAGGCGATGCAGCAGATCGACGAGGGGCTTAGCAATGCCTATACCCAGTTGCGCGAACTGCTCGGTACCTTCCGTCTCACCATTGGCGATGCCAATCTGGGGGAAGCGATCCGCGTCATGCTTGATCAACTGCAGCCTCAGACCCAGGCCGAAATCCGGTTCCATTACGGACTGGCCGACAACGACCTGGAGGCGGGCCAGCATATCCACATTTTGCAGCTGATCCGTGAGGCAGTGCTCAATGCCATCAAACATGCCAACGCGCAAGTGATTGATGTTAGCTGTGAGACCCTCGCCAGTGGTAACATCGAGGTTCAGATTTCAGATGACGGTGTCGGGATCGGACTCGCCAGCTCGGCGATCAACCATTACGGTTTGAGCATCATGAACGAGCGCGCCAGCAAACTGCACGGTCTGCTGACCATCAACGAGCAGCAACCACAAGGCACCTGCGTGCATCTGACCTTTCCCACCAGTCTAGCGAGAGACGCCTGATGGACGAGATGAAATACAGTGTTCTGGTCGTAGATGACCATCCCCTCATGCGCAAAGGGATTGTGCAGTTGTTGGCTCTGGAAGAGAACATGGAAGTGACCGGTGAAGCCTCCAACGGCACAGACGCCGTGGCGCTGGCCAAAGAGTCAGAGCCAGATCTGATCCTGCTCGATCTCAATATGAAAGGGCTCTCCGGCCTCGATACCCTCAAGGCGCTGCGGGCCGAAGAGATCACCTCCCGGGTGGTGATCCTCACCGTCTCCGATGCCCGTCAGGATGTGGTAGCCCTGCTCAAGGCGGGTGCCGACGGCTACCTGCTCAAGGATACCGAGCCTGATCTGCTGCTGGCCCAGCTGGCCGACGTGATGACCGGCAAGCAGATCCTGAGCGAACCGCTGCGCCCCTATCTCGAAAACATCTACGAGCTGGATCACCTGCAGCAGAAGCTGGAAAGCTTAACGCGTCGCGAAATGCAAATCCTGCGCGAAATTGCAAAAGGCCTCTCCAACAAACAGGTCGCCTCGGTACTCCATATCTCCGAGGGAACGGTCAAGGTTCACGTGAAGAGCCTGCTGAAGAAACTCGAGGCGCAAAGCCGCGTGGAAGCGGCTGTCATGTATCTGGAGCAGCGCAACTAAGCGCTCTCAACCGCCCGAAAAGCCACCCTCCGGTGGCTTTTTTCATTCTCTGGCACAGTCGCTGCATTGTCATATTCAGCAACTACTCAATGGAGGATGGAACATGAAACTACAACCTTTGGCACTGTTCCCCTTGCCTTCCCACATACTGCCGGGCGGCAAGCTTCCTCTGCGTCTGTTCGAGCCACGCCACCTGCAGATGCTCAAGGAGTCATTCATCAACGATCAGGGCTTTGGCATCGTGATGGAAGAGTCGACCACCTCGGGACAATCCGGCCGCATTCTGCCGGTGGGCACCCGGGTCAAGGTGACCGACTTCTACACCCTTAATGATGGCCTGCTAGGAGTGACGGTACTGGGACTGGAGCGCTTCTGCATCCACGAGATGGAAACAGACGAGATGGGCCTGCGCCGGGCCAAGGTGGAGATGCTGCCTAACTGGCCGAGCACTCACTCAGATTTCAACGACAAGCTGCTGGTCAATCGCCTGCGGGAAGTGTTCGAGCAGTATCCGGAGCTTGATGAGCTCTATCCGGACAAGCGTTTTGAAGATGCCGCCTGGCTCTGCCAGCGCTGGCTCGAGATATTGCCGATGCCGATTTATGAAAAGCAGATGCTGATTGCCAAACAAAACAGCGAAGCGGCCCGTAAATTTCTGCATCGCCTGATTTCACAATGACAAAAACAGCGTTGCAAAATGCAATTATTCCAACAATGAAAATGTGAAATTCGCATTTTGCGAGTAAGTAGGAACGCAAAACGCCATAACAAGAGAGAGCCGCTGCGCTAAACGGCCAAAATTGAACACAAAAGAGTCCCTAAAAAGTTGGCACAGATTTTTCATATAGATTGATACAACCCGATTTATCCCGTGCTCTCTTCAGTATTTGCTGAAGAACTGGTCAACCCACAAAGTTGACCATTTTTTTTATCCGCGCGTCGGCAACCGCTGACCAAAGTGACGCTGCAAACACTCTCTCAGCCGTGACAAGGTGATAGGCTTGGCGAGAAAGTCATCCATCCCCTGCGCCAGACAGCACGCCTTGTCCTCCGCCATCGCATTAGCCGTCAGGGCAACGATTGGCATAGTGCATCCCAACTCCCGCAAGCGTCGGGTCGCTTCCAGCCCGTCCATCAGGGGCATCCGCATATCCATCAGGATCAGATCCGGGAGCTGCTCATCCACCTGTGCCAGCGCCTCCAGACCATTGGCAGCCAGCCGTACCTTGCCCACCAGTTTTTGCAGCATCAGCGATACCACCAGCTGATTTACCGGGCTGTCTTCCACCACCAGCACATCCAGTGGCAGCAGTGCCGAAGCCCCCTCCTCCCACTGCGGCTGGCTATGACAAGGCAGCGCCATACCGGGCAGCTCGAACCAGAAGCAGCTTCCCTTGCCCGGCTCGCTCTTCAGGTGGATCTCCCCCCCCATAAGCGTCACCAGACGCTTGCTGATGGCAAGACCGAGGCCGGTACCGGAAAAACGCCGGGTGGCCGAGTTGTCGACCTGGGAGAAGGGTTCAAACAGCAGCGCCTGATCCGCATCGGCGATCCCGATCCCGGTGTCGGAGACCGAGATCAGCAGCTTCTCATCCTGCCAACCCAGGTGCAGTGTCACCTGCCCCTGCTCGGTAAATTTGAGGGCGTTGTCCAGCAGATTGCCCATCACCTGTGACAGACGCATCGGGTCCCCCTGCAACTCCCGGGGCACAGACTCATCGACCCGATAAACCAGCGCGATCCCCTTGCCGGTCGCGCGAGCTTGCAGCGGCTCGACCAGAGATTGGCAAAGCTGGACGGGCTGCAGGGTCTCGCAGTGAAACACCAGGGTTTGCGACTCGATTTTCGAAAAATCGAGTACGTCGTCGATGATGGTTTGCAGCAATCTGGCCGAGTGGGTGGCATGGCGCAGCAGGCTCTGTTGCTCCGGCGCCAGCTCGGCATGCTGCACCAGATCGAGCATCCCCAACACCGCATTCATGGGCGAGCGGATCTCGTGGGTCATCATGGCCAGAAACTGGGACTTGGCACGGTTGGCCGCTTCGGCCTCATCCCGTGCCCGCGCCAGCTCCTCTTCACGGCGGATCTGGTTGCTGATATCCCGGGCAGTGCCACGATAACCGATAAACAGACCATCATGGTCAAAACAGGGCTCGGCGCTCACTTCCATCCAGCAGGGGCCGTGTTGCAGCGCAACCTGCATCCGCACCCCTCGCACCGGCTGGCGCAGCGCCAAAAGCTGCAGGTATTTCTGGGCATCGCAGCTCTGCTTGTTGCAGACGTAGTCATAGAGGGTCGGCCGGGTCGCCTGCGGGGTCATCTCATCCAGATAACCCGGCTCAGAGGCATAACTGAGGCGATGCTCGGCATCTGTCTCCCAGAACCAGTCAGAGGCCATGGCGGCGAAGCTGCGAAAACGGCGTTCGCTGGCCTGCAGCGCTTCGGTTTTTACCGCGACTTGCTCCTGCAAGCGGGCCCGATAGGTGATGTTGACAAGCGCCTGGGCGATGAGCGGACGGCAACGCTCCATGGCGGCCTTGCTGGTGAGATCGAAGGTGCCCGCCAGAGCGTGGCGGCAGATGAGGGTGGCGGTAAAACCGGGGGCCTGCAGCCCGGTCAGCATCACGCTGGCCCAACCCGGCTCGCTCGCCAGCGGCGCAAGCTCAGGCAGCTGGGCGGGATCGTAAATCACCAGGGTTTCACCCGAAATGGCGCGGGCAAATGCCGGGGTCATGCGCCAGCTGCGGGCAGCGAGCATCGGCTCGGTACTGAGGTGGGTACTTCCCTGCTCCCCTTCCCAGGCCACCACATCCGCGTGCTCAAAGCCGATAAAGGGTTTGAGCACCTGGATAAGGCTCTCCAGCACCTGCTCCAGCGTCTTGGCATCGGCGAGGGTGGCAACCCCCCCCAGCAGGGTCTGGGACTCGTGACGATACTTGGCCTCGCGCTCGCGGCAACGCATAAGATCGACCAGCGTGGTCTGCAATTTGTCGCCGAGGGCTTCCAGTTCACTGTTGCCAATCATCTTGTTGCCTGCTCTGTTATGTTCTGCCGACTCAACGGGTCAGGAAAATCACGCTCGATACCATCAGGTTGCCGTGGGCCAGCTCGCCATTGGGCAGCCGCCCCTGCTCGCCGAAGGTAAAGGGGGTGATAAAGGGGATCTTGCCGAGGCGAGCCTGGCTCTGCTCGACAAATTGGCACAACATATCACCTAGCGCCAAACGGCAACCAGCACAAAAGATGATGAGCGCGCCGATGGGCTGCAATTCCACGTCGACCCCATACCCTGGCTCGATACGCATGGCATTGAGGCTGCGCTGCAGCAACCCTTCCTGACTGCTGTACATCAACAGCAGACGCTCTCCTTGCACCACATCGGTAAAGAGCCGCAGCCCGCCCTGTTCGGTCACAGCTTCAGGATGGGAAAGTTTGTAGTAAGGAATGCCATCCAGCGCTCCCACCTGACGGGCCAGCGGGGTGAGCGTGGTCTCCCGCAAAATCGCCCCCACCGGCCAGGGCTGCTCGCGCCCGCACCAGCGGGCATAGACCTCGGCGGCAGGTTGGTGATCGATGGTGAGTACCTCCCGCCCGTTGCAGGCGGTGATCTCGCCGCTGAATTCGGCAGGCACATAGCCCGAATGAAACTGAAAGGCCAGCTGGCAATCGGGATAGAGCACCGCCAGACCGATGCCATCCTGACTCACCGCCTCATCCCAGCAGAGTTGCCAGTCACCGCTGACGCTGCTATCTGCCGCGGATCCACCGACCACCGGCACCGAGGCACCGAGTTCGGCCTCGATACCGGCCAGCAGCCCCTCTTCCTTGCCGGGACTGGCATGAAACAGGATCAACTGGGGCAGCTCGCCCGGCCGACCACAGTCGCTCATGGCTCGGCGCAGCAACTGCCGCACATCCACCCCGTCACCGCTGGCACCGGCTACCCCGAATGCCCCTTTCTCATCGTACAGAGCAGCAACGGCCAGCCCATATCCGTCTCGGGCGTGGTGTCCCATCTCGGTCATGACACCACCGCAAGAGCTGCACCCAAGCAGGCGGGTCGTCGGGAACTGGCGTTTGAGCGCGTCGCGCAGTATCGCCCCCTCATGGGCTTGGGTAAAATAGAGTAACAGCAGGGAGGGGGCCTGATCGGCATGGTGGCGCAGCTGCGCGCAGATATCTTGGGCCGCCAGCGATGAATTCTGGGCGAGGGAGTGAACGGTCAGAAATTTCAACACCATCTCCTTGTTTTATCGAATGGCAGCCTCAAGCAAAAATCATACCTTTATCAAACAATTATCTCGCTTCGCTTGCTAACATAGCGGTCAACTGAGACCAATAACAGGACGCCCATATGTGGCAAAAAAACATCAATGACTTCGATCGGGTCGTTGCCATCGGTGGTGGCCATGGCATGGGACGAGTGCTTTCGTCCCTCTCGTTTCTCGGTCAACGGCTCACCGGCATCGTCGCCACCACAGATGATGGTGGCTCGACCGGACGCCTGCGCAAGAGTCAGGAGTGCATCGCCTGGGGCGATCTGCGCAACTGCCTGAACCAGCTGGTGACCGATCCCAGCATCGGCAGCCTGTTGTTCGAGTACCGCTTTGCCGGCAAAGGCGAGCTGGCGGGCCACAACCTTGGCAACCTGATGCTGCTGGCGCTCGATAATCTCTGTGTCCGTCCTCTTGATGCTATCAAGCTGATCAGTGACATGCTCAAAATCGAGTCACAATTGCTACCCATGTCTGAATTTCCCACCGATCTCTGCGCCCATATGGTGTGTGGCACCCAGATCCTGGGAGAGGTATCAATCGATCAACTGGCAACACCGCCTCTATCCCTCGGCCTGATGCCGGAGGTGCAAGCGACCCGGGAAGCGGTGCTGGCACTGCAACAGGCGGACATGATCATTCTGGGGCCGGGCAGTTTTCTCACTTCCATCATGCCACCACTGCTGCTGGCCGAGATCGCCCAGGCCATCAACGAGAGCAGCGCCATGCTGGTTTTCGTCTGCAATCTGGTGGCGGAAAACGGCCCTGCCAGTCAGCTGGATCTGATGAGTCAGTGTCGCTGGCTGGAATCCCGGGTCGGTCAGGGTCGGCTGGATGCCATCCTGGCCCCACAAGGCGCGGGTGATGCGGGGGACTGGCAAGGGCGAGTGATCGAAGCCGAGCTGGGCGAGCTTGAGCTGCCCCATCGGCACGATCGGTTGAAGCTGAAACTGGCGCTGGACCGGATCATCCAGCAACTTCTCAACCAGCGTTAGGCAACGGTCACGGCGCCCCGGCCCCCCTGCATGGCGCCGTTACTGATAATCGGCAAGAAACGCGAGTACCTGAGGCAAGGAGGCCTCCAGCAGTTGCAACTGGCGCTCTGCCTCGGCCACATCGGCCTGCTTGCTGGCCATCTCCAACGCCATCACCTGCTGATAGCTCGGCATGGCGCCGTAGCTGCCACAGGATGATTTCATGCTGTGCGCTACCCGAGCCAGCGCCTCCCACTCTCCCTGTTCATAGAGGGGTCTGAGCTGACTCAGCTGCTCGCCCACCTCTTCAATAAAGACTGCGATGACCACGGGCAGCATATCCGGACCGATATCCTCTGCCAGCTGCTGCAACACCTTGCGATCCACCCACTCCATGCGAGGCTCCTCCTGAACGGTATTCAAACAGACCATACTATAGATAGTTTTCGATGTCGTGGCTCACGGCCAGGCAGTGATGAAGCACCCGATTGGATGGCTCAGGGAATAAAGTGGCAAAAAATGTGATCAGTATCGAAATAGCGATGCTCAAACGCCCCTAAAGACAACAACTTGATTGCCACAAATTAACAATTGATCAACACTCAATGCCGTCAGAGTGATGATGCTCAGCAACACCTCTCATCCCTTTTGCCTTTTATGGCTGCTGCGAAGAACCAGGGTAGGTATCTACCCTGGTATTTTTTTATCTTGCTCAAGCGCAACCTGATTGGTCGCCACCCGCTCCCCCATGCGAAACAGATTGAATTCGCCGGGCGCCATTTTGACCCAATTCTCATTGCCGGTCAGCGGACGGGTAGTGATCAGGGTGACCACATCGTTGGGGGTGGTCTCCCTTTGAAAGTCGATCACCACCTCCTCATCCAGCAGGCTCGCCTCGCCAAAGGGCGCACAGCGGGTCAGCCAGTGCAGGTTGTTGGTGCAGTAGCTCATCACATACTCCCCGTCCGAGAGCAGCATGTTGAATACCCCGAACGCTCTGAGCTCGTCACACAAGGTGGCGAGATAGCGAAACATGGCGGGAAAGTTGGCTGGACGCTTGGGATATTTTTGCTCCAGCCGATCGAGCAGCCAGCAGAAGGCGTGCTCGCTGTCGGTATCCCCCACCGGCCGGTGGCGGCCGGTTGGCAGCTTCTTGTAGCCGGTCAGCTGACCGTTGTGGGCGAAGGTCCAGTAACGGCCCCACAGCTCACGGGTAAAGGGGTGGGTATTTTCCAGTGACACACAGCCACGGTTGGCCTGCCGAATGTGGCTGACCACGGCGCAGCTCTTGATGGGCAGCGCCTGTACCAGTCTGGCGATGGGAGATTGGGCGCTGGGCTCGGGATCCTTGAAGGTGCGAAAGCCCTTCCCCTCGTAGAAGGTGATCCCCCAGCCATCCTTGTGGGGCCCGGTCTTGCCGCCGCGCAGCATCAACCCGGTAAAGCTGAAGCAGATATCGGTCGGCACATTGGCACTCATGCCGAGCAGTTCGCACATATCCGGCAGACTCCTTTCATGATTTGGCTTGTGTCATGTTCGACCAGCTCGCTGGTTCGACAGACAGCAGGGGAAGGCGCAATCCCTTCCCCTGTGACTGGCAACAACCGGCCGATGGCGAACCATGTTACCGGCGTTGCCCTTGTCTGGTGACGATGGCCTGATTACTTGGCCATCTCTTTTTCGACCAGCTGGATCAGGATGTGGATCACCTTGATGTGCACTTCCTGAATACGGTCGGCATAGCCAAAGTGCGGCACGCGGATCTCGACATCCGCCAGACCCGCCATCTTGCCGCCATCCTTACCGGTCAGGGCGATCACTTTCATCCCTTTGGCGCGGGCAGCCTCGATGGCTTTCAGGATATTGCCGGAGTTGCCGCTGGTGGAGATGCCAAGCAGCACGTCGCCACGACGGCCAACCGCTTCTACGTAACGGGAGAAGACATAGTCATAGCCAAAGTCGTTGGAGACGCAGGAGAGGTGGCTCGGATCGGAGATGGCGATACCGGCATAACCCGGGCGGTTCTCGCGGTAACGACCGGTCAGCTCTTCGGCGAAGTGCATGGCGTCACAGTGGGAGCCACCGTTGCCACAAGAGAGCACCTTGCCCTCTTCCTTGAAAGAGTCAGCCAGCAGTTTGGCGGCCGCTTCGATGTTTTTCAGGTTCTGCTCATCAGCCAGGAAGGCCTGCAGCACGCTGGCTGCTTCGGTCAGTTCATTGCGGATCAATTCTTGGTACATGATGTCTCTTCCACTGTTTTTAGTGTGCGTGTAGATCGCGGCTATTCTCGCACAAGCGAATCGCACAGTCGCCCCCCTGCGAGCCACAGCGCTTGCGGCGCGTGAGCGTTATGGGGATCACAGAGAGAAGGTAATGAAGATGTAAACAGCTTGATAACTTTGTGCGTATGAATTACAACAGGGGCCATATCCAACAGGTCAGACCTCTGGATGAGTTACACCACGTTGGCACATTTATACACGCAAGGAGCAAGCAATGACGACGACCCTCACTCTGCTCGGGGTGATCCTGGTTATCGGAGCCCTGGCCTATCGCCGGGCATCCCTGTTCATCTCCACCCTGGTCACCGGCGCCGCCCTGGTGCTTGGGGCCATCTATGGTCATGTGCCCTTGCTGGTATGGGCGCTGTTCGCGGTGATCGCCATCCCGCTCAATCTGGTGGAATTTCGCCGCAATCAAATAACCAAGCCGCTGTTCAAGATCTACAAATCGATCATGCCGGAGATGTCCCGCACCGAGAAAGAGGCGATTGAAGCGGGCACCACCTGGTGGGAAGCCGACCTGTTCGCGGGCAACCCGGACTGGAAAAAATTGCACGCCATTCCGGTCAGCACCCTCTCGGCCGAAGAGCAGGCCTTTATGGATGGCCCGGTCGAGGAAGTGTGCCGCATGGTGAGCGACTGGGAAGTGACCCACGAGCGCGCGGATCTATCCCCCGAGGTGTGGCAATACCTGAAGGACAACAAGTTCTTCGCCATGATCATCAAGAAGAAATATGGCGGTCTGGAGTTCTCGGCCTACGCCCAGTCCTGCGTCCTGCAAAAACTGTGCGGCGCCAGCGCCGTGCTCGCCTCCACCGTCGGCGTACCCAACTCGCTGGGCCCGGGCGAACTGCTGCAACACTACGGCACTGACGAACAGAAAGATTACTACCTGCCCCGCCTGGCGGTGGGTAAAGAGATCCCCTGCTTCGCCCTGACCAGCCCGGAGGCAGGTTCGGACGCAGGTTCCATCCCCGACTTCGGTATCGTCTGCAAGGGCGAGTGGGAAGGCAAAGAGGTGCTCGGTATGCGCCTCACCTGGAACAAGCGCTACATCACGCTCGCCCCTATTGCTACCGTGCTGGGTCTCGCCTTCAAACTGCGTGATCCGGAACACCTGCTGGGCGAAGAGGAAGAGCTCGGCATCACCTGCGCCCTCATTCCCACTCACATCAAGGGGGTCGGCATCGGCCGTCGCCACTTCCCGCTCAACGTGCCGTTCCAGAACGGCCCGACCCAGGGCAAGGATGTGTTCGTCCCGCTCGATTTCATCATCGGTGGCCCGGCCATGGCCGGTCAGGGCTGGCGCATGCTGGTCGAGTGTCTGTCGGTCGGTCGCGGCATCACCTTGCCCTCCAACAGCACTGGCGGCGTCAAGATGCTGGCCCTGGCAAGCGGCGCATATAGCCGCATCCGTCGCCAGTTCAAACTGCCCATCGGCAAGATGGAAGGGATTGAAGAGCCGCTGGCCCGCATCGGCGGCAACGCCTACATCATGGGCGCCGCAGCCAACCTGACCGTGACCGGTATCGACCTTGGCGAGAAGCCGTCAGTCATCTCCGCCATCGTCAAATACCACCTCACCGACCGTGCCCAGAAGTGCATCATCGATGCCATGGACATCCACGGCGGCAAGGCCATCTGCATGGGCCCCAACAACTATCTGGCCCGCGGCTATCAGGGTGCGCCCATCGCCGTTACGGTGGAAGGGGCCAACATCCTGACCCGCAGCATGATCATCTATGGTCAGGGCGCTATCCGCTGCCACCCGTATGTACTGCCGGAGATGCTGGCCGCTAGCCATCCCGACAAGGAGCAGGCGCTGAAAGATTTCGACAAGGCGGTATTCAGCCACGTCGGCTTTGCCATCAGCAACCTGGTACGCAGCTTCTGGCTCGGTATCACCGGCGCCCGCTTTGCCGCGGCCCCTTACAAGGACCAGACCAAGGGCTACTACCAGCAGCTCTCCCGCCTCTCGGCCAACCTGGCGTTCCTGTCAGACATGGCGATGGGCACCCTGGGTGGCGAGCTCAAGCGCAAGGAGCGGGTCTCCGCCCGCCTTGGCGACGTGCTGAGCCAGCTCTATCTGGCCTCCAGCGCCCTCAAGCGCTATCAGGACGAGGGACGCCAGCAGGCCGACCTGCCGCTGCTGCACTGGGCACTGCAAGATGCCATGTTCAAGGCACAAGAGGCGATCGACGAGCTGCTGCGCAACTTCCCGAACCGCTGGATTGGTCTGGCCATGCGTGCCGTAGTACTGCCGCTGGGTCGCGACCTGAACCGTCCGTGCGACAAGCTGGACCAACAGGTTGCCCGTCTGCTGCAAACCCCGAGCGAAACCCGCAGCCGTCTGGCCAAAGGTCAGTATCTGACCCGCGAAGAGGGCAACCCCTTCGGCCTGCTGGAGCAGGCGCTCGATGACGTGCTGGCCGCCGAGCCGCTGTTCGAGAAAGTCTGCAAGGCTGATGGCATCAAGCGCCCCTTCATGGCGCTGGACAAGGTGGCCGACATTGGCCTGGCCGCTGGCGTCCTGACCCAGAGCGAAGCGGAGCTGCTGCGCCGCGCCGAAGTGAGTCGCCTGCGCACCATCAACGTCGATGATTTTGACCCCATCGATCTGGTGGCCAACAAGAAGCTGTTTGAAGCCTCCGCTTACCATCACGCGGCCTGATAACCAGCTATCGACAACGCCTCCCTTGTGGAGGCGTTTTTTATGGGCGCTCACCACTATTCACGGCCCGAACAGTCACCACTCGCACGCACAGCTCCCCCGACCAGCTGCTGGCCCCGTGTGGTCAGCCGGGAAAAAAGGCACAATAGCCGACACATCGAATCACCAAGGAAGCCAAGATGACCCTTGAGCACCTGATCCTGTGGCGCCGCGACCTGCACCGCCTGCCGGAAGCCGCCTGGAAAGAGTTTCGCACCACCAGCCTGATTGCCCACCACCTGAACGAGCTAGGTTATCGCATCGTGCTCGGCGACAAGCTGCTGGCCAGCAATCTGATGATGGGCCGTGATGTGGATGTGACGGCCGAGAAGGCCCGTGCCCGCCGTCAGGGAGCCCATCCCGACTGGCTGGAGCGGATCGGCGATGTCACAGGCCTGATGGGAGAGCTGGATACCGGCCGTCCCGGCCCGACCCTGGCCTTTCGCTTCGACATCGATGCGGTGGAAGTGGAAGAGTCCGACGCCGAACAGCACCAACCGCAGCAAGAGGGTTTTGCCTCCCACAACAAGGGGTGGATGCACGCCTGCGCTCACGATGGCCACACCGCCATCGGCATGGGGCTGGCCAGCCAGTTGATGGCGATGAAAGAGCAGTTGTGCGGTCGCATCAAGCTCTTCTTCCAACCCGCCGAAGAGGGGTGCCGCGGTGGCAAGGCGCTAGCTGCCGGTGGCGCACTCGATGACGTGGATGCCCTGCTCTCGCTCCATATCGGTATTCACGCTGGCAGCGGCGAGCTGGTGATCAACCCCACCGAATTTCTCTGCTCCACCAAGTTCGACGTCCACTTTATGGGCACCGCTGCTCACGCCGGGCTCGAGCCCAATGCTGGCAGCAATGCGCTGGCCGCCGCCTGCATGGCCACCACCGCCATGCTCGGCATTCCCCGCCACCGCGATGGCATGACCCGCATCAACGTCGGCCAGCTTCACGCTGGCAGCGGCCGCAACGTCATCCCCGATCATGCCGAGCTGCGCGGTGAAACCCGCGGCGCCGATAGCACGCTCAACGACTACATGTTCAGTCAGGTACAGCGCATCGTCGAAGGTACTGCCCTCGCCCACGGTGTCACCTATCGCATCATCAAGCAGGGTGAGGCCATTGCCCTCGACAACAGCCCGGCACTGCAGGCCGAGCTGGCGGCGCTGGCCCGCAAGCAGGGGCTCGCCACCATCCAGACTCGCCGCTTTGGCGCCAGCGAAGATGCCGGTTTTCTGATGGAGCGGGTGCAAAAGCAGGGGGGCGAAGCGGCTTACCTCATCCTGGGGGCCGATCTGGCGGCGCCGCACCATCACAACGAATTCGATTTCGATGAGCGGGTGATGCAAAGCGGGGTAGAGCTACTGGCCGCCTGGGCCCGTGCACGACTGGGTGTGGCAGAAGCAGCCCTCTCTTGATATCCCCTCGGCAAGCTCACCGGCTAACGGGATCAAAAAAAGGCGCCTCGGCGCCTTTTTTCTGCAAGAAAAACCTGAGCGCTACTCGCGGTGCTTGCGATGCACATCGGGGCGACCACCGGTCACGCTATCGGCTCTCCCCTCTTCTTTGGCCTTCTCGGCCCGCTTTTTGCGCATCTCGCGGGGATCGGCGATGAGCGGGCGGTAGATCTCTATACGATCCCCGTCGTGCAGCGGCTCGCTCCCTTTCACCGGGCGGCTGTAGATGCCGAACTTGTTGACCGCCAGATCGATCTCGGGGTGTTTTTGCACGATGCCGGACTGCTCGATGGCCGCCTGCACGCAGGTCTCGGGCGCCACCCGCAGGGCAATCACCGTCTGCTGCTGCGGCAAGGCATAGACAACCTCGATATTGAGCTGGTCAGACACCGTAGACCTCCTTCGCCCGGTTGGAGAAGGCGGAGACCATGGAGCTCACCAGATCGCGGAATACCTGACCAAAGGCCACCTCGATGAGCTTGGAGGTAAACTCGAAATCGAGATCGAACTCCACCTTGCAGGCATCCACATCGAGTGGGGTAAAGGTCCACCAGCCCGCCAGCTTGCGGAACGGGCCATCCACCAGCTCCATCCTGATCTGACGGTTCACATCCAGCTGATTGCGGGTAGTAAAGGTCTTGGCAATCCCCGCCTTGGCCACATCGACCGACGCCATCATGTAGTCATCGCCAGCCTCGTGGACACGGCTGCCGACACAGCCGGGCAAAAACTGCGGATAGGCATCCACATCGTTAACCAACTTGAACATCTGTTCTGCACTGAACATCACCAGGGCACTGCGCGTAATTCGGGGCATGGCTTTTCCTCATCCAATCGGCGCGATTTTATCACCATGTTTGGGGTTGTGGAGGTAAAACCTCAGCCAAACCGCTCAGAAAGCCACCACTTGACCTGCTGCGCGTTTTACAGCCGCCCCTGCCTACGTATAATACGAGCCTCCTAGTCATTGCCGGAAATCGCCCGTCATGAGCAAAAAAAACAGTAAAAACAAAGCCGGGTCCAGCACCATTGCACTCAACAGAACCGCGCGCCACGAATACTTCATCGAAGAGAAGATCGAAGCGGGTCTGTCCCTGCAAGGGTGGGAAGTCAAATCCCTGCGGGCGGGCAAGGCCAACATCAGCGAAGCCTATGTCATCTTCCGCGATGGCGAGGCCTATCTGTTCGGCTCCAGCTTCCTGCCACTGCAAGCGGCCTCCAGCCATGTGGTATGTGACCCGACCCGCACCCGCAAACTGCTGCTGAGCCGTCGTGAACTCGACAAGCTCGAAAGCCTGATCGCCCGTCAGGGCTACACCATAGTTCCCCTCGCCCTCTACTGGAAACAGTGCTGGGTCAAGGTCGAGATCGGCCTGGTTAAGGGCAAGAAAGAGCACGACAAGCGCGAAGATACCAAGGCCCGCGAATGGGATCGGGAAAAAGCCCGCATCATGAAGAACAAGCATCGCGGCTAACCTGCGACTGGCAGGATCAGGACGCCGGTTCACCTTCCCCCGGCGCAGCTGGCCCTTCAAGCTCAGCTGCGTACAATAAATCGGCAAACAGACTGGTTGCCAGAGGGAATGGGTATCAACGCCTTGCTATGACAGCATTTTTGCGTACAATCGCAATTAACAACTTGGGGCTGATTCTGGATTCGACAAGATTCACGAAACCCAAGGTGCATGCCGAGGTGCGGTAGGCCTCGTTAATAAACCGCAAAAAAATAGTCGCAAACGACGAAAACTACGCACTAGCAGCTTAATAACCTGCATAGAGCCCTTCTACCCTAGCTTGCCTGTGTCCTAGGGAATCGGAAGGTCATCCTTCACAGGATCGTGTGGAAGTCCTGCTCGGGGCGGAAACATTAAAACCAATCGAGCTAGTCAATTCGTGGCGTGTCTCTCCGCAGCGGGTTGGCGAATGTAAAGAGTGACTAAGCATGTAGTGCCAAGGATGTAGTAATTTTGGACGGGGGTTCAAATCCCCCCAGCTCCACCAAACAATGTTCCGGCCGGGAACGAAGAAGTACAGAAACCCGCACAGCGTAAGGCTTTGCGGGTTTTTTGTTGTCCTCAGCAGTCCAAGGCATTCGCCTAAATCCAGCCTAAAGAGTAACATCTGCAGTAACAAGACTCTGGTAACACCGTTTTTGGTGTTACTTCTGGTGGGGGTAACAACATGAGTAGAGACAAGTTGACCGACTCAAAACTGAGGGTCGCTAAACCGGAAGCCAAGGAGTACAACCTAGGCGATGGTGACGGGTTGTACTTGAGGGTTAAACCGAATGGCGCAAGGCTATGGATCTTTAACTACTATCGCCCGGGTAATAAAAAGCGAGCAAATATTGGTTTTGGCCCCTACCCCGATGTGACTTTGGCCGCAGCCCGAGAGCGCCGGCAAGAAGCTCGTGCTCTACTGGCCGATGGCATTGATCCCCAACTTCACCAACAAGAACAAATAGCCATTGCTCAAGCAGAACAAGAGGTCAGTACCAACACCTTTGAATTCATGGCAGCTAAGTGGCTGGACCTGAAACGTCATGATGTGACAGAGGCCTATGCCGCCGACTCCTGGCGTTCCCTTGAGATGTATGTGCTGCCATTCATCGGTTCTATGCCCATCCATCAGATCCGAGCCCCTAGGGTCATTGAGATTCTTCGCCCCATTGAAGCTGATGGCAAACTCGAGACGGTACGTCGCCTATGCCAACGCATAAACGAGATCCTCGATTACAGCGTTAACCATGGCCTGCTCGATGCAAATCCCTGCTCAGCGATCCGCAAGGTGTTCAAGAAACCCAACAAAAAACACATGCCCACTCTCACACCAGATGAGTTGCCGTTACTGATGGCTGACATTGCCAATGGGCGGCTAGACCAGACAACCCGCTGCCAAATTGAATGGAGCCTTCATACCTTGGTACGCCCTGGCGAGTCGGCTGGTACTCGCTGGGATGAAATCGACTTCGAAGCCAATGTGTGGAACATCCCAGCCGAACGGATGAAGATGGATCGTCCACACCGCGTGCCACTCACTCCGCAAGCTCTTTCCCTGCTTGAGCGGATGCGACCAATCAGCGGCCACCGCCCCTTTGTATTTCCGGGACGGCAAGACCCACTGGGCCATATCAACGACCAGAGCGCCAATGCAGCCCTGAAACGGCTGGGGTACGGTGGACGGTTAGTAGCCCACGGCCTGCGCTCACTGGGCAGCACGACTCTCAATGAACAGGGCTTCAACCCTGATGCCATCGAGGCGGCGCTATCCCATGCCGACGACAACGAGATCCGCCGCGCCTATAACCGGTCGGACTACTTCGAACAGCGGGTGATCATGATGGGCTGGTGGAGTGACCACATCGAGCAGGCCAGCCAGGGGAACCTCTCTTTAGCGAGTGGCTTTAAGGCATTGAGGGTGGTGGGCGACTGACGGCCACCCGTTCCCGAACTGCCGGGCCTAGATCGGCCAATCGAAATACGGGAAAACCTAGCCAGTCTGACCCGAGATCAACATCAGGTTCTACGTGAAAAGGTAATGCGAGAATGAGCAAAGACAACCCATTATTACCACTGGAGTATTGCCGGATTGATAGAGCGGCACGCCTGTTAGGATGTGAAGTTGAGGATATTCTCCATTGGTGCTCTATCGGTGCGATCGAGGGCTCAGCTTGGCTATCTGCAGTACCTGCTTACCCTGTATTCGTAAAAGACAACTCGATTGTTGAAGGTGAAGATGAATATGACGAGCAGCTTGATTTACTTTTCTATCCTGATGAGACCAGCGGCATTCACCCCCAACCAGCCAGCATCGGTTGCAATGCAAAACTAACCAGAAGATATGGCACTCACGACTCTCCAACTACTATTGCTGATGGTCTTTGGTCACTGGATAAGAGCGTATTTGAGCACATGCTTCTTGAGCGAAAAGCGTATCTGAGCGAGTGGAGCCTTCTGCCTACAGGTTTTGATTATGGTTGTAACTTCGTCAGCATCGTTGTGGAAAGCAGTGAAGATGAAGCGCCAATTGAACCAAACCAAGTATGGCTAATTAGACGAGACTTGGTATTGCTGAAAAAGCATATTGAGTCAGGCATGCCAATTCCCAAAAACGCATTTTTGCAGACCGGGCGATCAAACCATAAAACTCAGAATTCCCACCCAGTAGCTGAGTATCATGCCGCTAATCGAGAACGAGTGTTGGCTGCAGCCATCCACACAAAGCTAAATCCAGCTTGGCGGGATGAACCGGACGATACGGCCGTAGATTGGGCAGCAAAAATAATCATTCATGAACATGGTCTATTTGATGAAAATTCGTGCCCGTTGTCATCTGACACTGTTGAACGCCTTCTCAGCTCGGCCATGACAACTGGAAGGCCCCGCAAAGGCAAATAACCACTGTAGGGTAATACTACTCAACGTTGAGTTAGGATTACCCGACATCGAAATCCCTCCTCTACGTGCTCCAATGACCCCATCGAAACCAAACGAACGATGAGGACAAACATGGAGCAACACATCACCGCCCCCGCACTTCGCTTTATTCGAGTGCGGGAGGCCATCAATAAAACCGGCCTGAGCAAATCCAGTATTTACGACATGATGGCTCAGGGCCAGTTCCCCAAAACAGTTCGCTTGGGGAGCGGTCGCTCTGTGGCATTTATCGAGGCTGAGATTGATGCCTGGATGGCTGAGCGTGTAGCCGCTCGCAACGTAGCAGCTTAGGGGGCAGGCATGAAAAAAGAAAAAGGCCGCACCAAGAAGAACGGCACGACCCAGTTTGAGCATCAACAGCATAGCACCCTGCATACAGCTCCGATAGTCAGCGGACAACGAGCACAGGTATTGAGCATATTGCGCCAAGGCCCCACCTTGAGCTTAAGCCTGACAGCGGATTATGCGATACCGGAAGCAGCAAGCCGCATCCATGAACTTCGTGAGCGAGGTTTCAACATTGAAACACTGATCCAGGATGTGGTCATGTTCCGTGGGAGTGAGCGACGCAAAGTAGCTCTTTATGTGCTGAAGCACCCTGAATGGCCGCATCCCGACTTCTCCAGGGATGATCTACCTCCAGCCGCTTAAGGAATACAGCATGCAAAACGCACACTATGGGAGCATTGCCCAGGGCCAAGCTCTGCTATCAGATAGACCGTCAAATAAGCGACTGCAGCCAAATTTTGCGATTGGCTTGCCCGTTAACAGCCAAGAGGGTACGATTCTTCCCGCACCGGCAAAATCCGTTGCCGAGATTGGCGTCTCGAATTTAAAGTTGGAGCCGACCCACGCTCTTGCGTGGTTTTTTGTCGGTACTCGTACCTCATTCCTTGGGGCGCAGCTGGCCTACGTGGTCGGCAGCCTCTACAGTGTTATGGCGGTTCGGGCGAGGGCCTCGAAAGAGGCGCTGGTTTCCTTCTTTACCAGTTACGCCAACCTCGTCCGGGCTGCCACCAGAAGATTGGCGTCTTTCTGTGGCAGTAACAAACTGCTAAAGAAGGAGGCTGCCACTATGGCTACTGTCCCCACCCCTGCTACATCCAAAGTATTCACTTTCCTAATCGCCCCCAGCGCCTGCCGGCTGGCAGACCTGAGCCGTATCCGCACCATTTCCACCGCGGCTGACACCGAAGCAGGAGCCCGCGCCGCCCTGGCCGGTTTGCCGTTGGTGTTTGTCAGCCGCCGTCCGTCTGGGGAGGTGCCCGCATGAACCCGACCCACTCCCCCCGTCTGGCTGAGCTGCTGGCACAACTGGCCATGTTGCTGGAAGAAACCGATCTGAGTCCGCAAGAGTGCCACCGCTATGGCCACCTGCTCGATGCCCTCTACCTGGAGGCGGGGATCCGCAGGGAGGCACTGCAATGATCTACTTCGCATGGGCTGCGCACGGCAGCGAGCCAGCCTTTGTTGACCCCATCAAGCCGCACACCGGCAAGCGTTCACAGGCGGGCAGCTTGAGCGCGTTTAGCTGGCGCTCTGATCGAGACAAGTTCATTGAGCGAACCCGAGGGGCCGCCGTGGTGGTGACCGCCAAGCAAGCCCGCGAGCTGAAAGCGGGACTGACTGAGCAGGCATTCAATGAGCTGGTGGCGGTACTGACCGGGGGTGACCTTTGAGCGAACGGCGGATAGATGCCCTGCGCCGCCGCATCTGGCGCGAGCTGTACCGGGTTCCGGTGCGGTTAGCGGTGCTGCAGGTGTTGTTTCACCGACTGATGAAGGCCCAACGGCCACCCCATCACACCGCAACTGGGGGTTGCAATGAGTGAAATTGACAAGCTGGTGGAGGCGGTGGCACGGGCCTATTTGGCAGTGCGTGGTAACACGTTCACACATCTGGAAGTGCAACTGCCATTGGGTCAGGAGGTGCTGACCATAGCGATCCACAACCAAATCGTGGGCGCACATCTGGAGCACGCTGGCGGCAAGCAGGGACGGGAGGACGCCTTGCTTATGCTACGTCACATGGTGGCCGGGGAGGCGCTCACCCCGCTGGGTGAGGTGGTGCTGGACGAGATGAACAAAGCCTTCTGCACCGATGTACGCGGCATGCTGGATCGGGGTTTGAATCCCATTGCGGAGTTGGCGAGAGAGTGCGAGCGGAGGGCCACACAATGACCATGGCAATCAAAGGGGGCGCAAGCCCCCGATTCGTTTCTGATGTGGCCGCTGCTGCCTGTGGTCACTGGCCCGAGCTGTTGGCGGCGGTGGGTATCGACACCCCGCACCGTGGTAAGCATGGCCCCTGCCCTGCCTGTGGTGGCAACGACCGGTTCCGGCTCGATGACAAGGCCGGTCGCGGCACCTGGTTCTGCAACCAGTGCGGGAACGGGGATGGACTGGATCTGGTTGGCAAGGTGACCGGCAGGCAGCCCAAAGAGGCCGCCGAGCTGATCGCCCCGCTGGTGGGCTTATCGGATAGCGGTCTTGACCATGCCGTGCGTGAGCAGCTCCACCAGCAACAACAGGCCAGGGCGGAGCAAGAGCACAAGCAGGCGGAGCAACAACGGCGCAAGGCCGCCAGAAGAGCTACCAGCATCTCGGCAGACATCAAGCAAGGGATCAGCCCATATCTGGAACGTAAGGCGCTGTCAGGCTTACTCATGCCGCTCACTCAGCGGGTCATCGCAGTGGGCGAACTGACATACCAACCCGGTTCGCTGGTGGTGCCCCTGTGGGATGAGGCGGGGGGGCTGATTAACGTTCAGCTCATCAACACCGAGGGGGACAAGCGTTACCTGCCTGGCGGCCAGAAGGCCGGGGCTTTCCACCGTATCGATGGCGGGGAGCTGGTGGCAGTGGTGGAGGGATATGCCTCGGGGCTGTCTGTCCAAGCGGCAACTGGAGCGACAGTCTATTGCGCCATGGATGCCGGCAACCTGCTGGCCATTGCCCAGATTGCCCGCCGCCAGCACCCAGAGGCCCGGCTCCTGCTCTGTGGCGACAATGACGAAGGCACCAAGGGCAACCCTGGTAAGGCCAAAGCCGAGCACGCCGCCGCAACCGTGGGTGGGCTGGTGGCCCTGCCATCGGTTGCCGGTGACTGGAACGACTACCACCAAGCCCACGGGCTGACCGCAACCAAAGAGGCCATCATGAGCGCCAGCGCCACACCTACCCCCAAACAACCCCAAGACCAAGACGCCCACCAGAAGGAAGGGGCTCCCTGGCAGGCCGAAGTGGTACCGCTTCACCCGGTTCGCGATGACGAGACAGAGAAAGGGCAAGACCTGCCGATAGGGTTCGAGATCCGGGGTGATCGCCTCTGTGTCTGGGAACAGGTGGGACGGGGAGACGATGCCCGGCAAGAGCTGGTGCCCATATCCAGCCCGGTGCGGGTACTGGCTGAAACCAGTGACGAACACGGGCGAGGCTATGGCCGCCTGCTCGAGTGGCAAGATAGCGCAGGGCGCAAACGTAGCTGGCCAATGCCCATGAGGGAGCTGACACGCCGTCAGGGTGAAGAGGTGCTAGCCGCCCTGCTGGATGCGGGCTTGCCGTTTATTGCGTTGGGCCGCAAACACAAACTCGCCGAGTACCTGATGGCTTGTCGGCCTGACAAGCGGATCACTTGTGTGGAGCGCACCGGCTGGCATGGGCGGGCCTATGTACTGCCTCAAGGGTCAATAGGGCCTGACGCCGATGGGGTGATCCTGCAAACAACTGGCTACGCAGCCAGCGACTTTGTCGAGCGCGGCACCTTGGGCGAGTGGCAACAGGGGGTTGCGGCGCTGGCGGTGGGTAACTCCCGCCTCTGCTTTGCCCTGTCCTTGGCCTTTGCAGCCCCCCTTCTCTCTCTGGTCGGCATGGAAGGGGGAGGCTTTCACCTCAAAGGTGAGAGCACGGATGGCAAGACCACCATCATGAAGGCCGCCGCCAGCGTCTACGGCAACCCAGATCGCTACAGCCAGACATGGCGGGCAACCGGCAACGCCATTGAGGGGATAGCCAGCCGGCGCAATGATGCTCTGCTCTGCCTTGACGAACTGGGCGAGATGGATGGGCGAGAAGCAGGGCAAACCGCCTACATGTTGGCGAATGGCCAAGGCAAGGGACGAAGCAAGCAGGATGGGGAGCTGAGGGAGCGTAAGGCATGGCGCTTGCTGTTCCTCTCCACTGGCGAATTGAGCCTTGAAGATCACGCCGCCAGCGCGGGCCAGCGTACCCAGGCGGGGATGGAGGTACGCACAATCCAGATCCCGAGCGATACAGGCCACCATGGGGCGTTTGAGTGGCTTCATGGTATGGAGAGCGGGCGCACCTTCGCCGACACACTCAAGGCCCACTGCGACCACCAGCACGGCAGCGCCTTCCGAACCTATGCCGAGGCATTGGCCGGGGATCTGGATACGCACAGAGAGCGCCTGCGGGGCGAGATAAAGCGCCTTGCCGCCGAACTGACGCCGAAGGAGGCGGGCAATCAGGTAGGCCGCGCCATCAACCGGTTCGCGCTGGTGGCGGCTGCCGGTGAGCTGGCAACCCGGCTGGGGGTCACAGGCTGGCCCGATGGGGAGGCGCTGCGAGCGGTGCGGGTCTGCCTCAAGGCGTGGTTGGCGGAGCGTGGTCACCTTGGCAATAAGGAGGACGCTGCAACCTTGGCGCAGATCCGGGCCTTTATGCGGGCTCACCAGTACACCCGCTTTGTTGATGTGAGCGACCCGAACCATCGCCCGGCAAATGTGGTTGGTTACAGGCGTAACCCTAGGCATGGTACCGATGATGAACTGGAGTTTTGGGTTGACCCATCGGGCTGGGTTGAGATCACCAGCGGACGCGATGCTAAGAAGGCCGCCAAGCTGTCAGCCAAAGCGGGATACCTGCTCGGCGGTGAGGGGCGTTATCAGTTGTTGAGGCGGCTCCCGACCGGAAAGCGGGCACGGGTCTATGTGCTGACCGATCTGGTATTGGCCGACGATACCGAAGGACAACAGGGCGACTAAGCCAGCCAGAGGTAAGCAATGGGCTGCCGAGTGCGCCCTTTTCTTGCCAGCTTCATGCGCGAGCACAAAGGAAAAACAGTGGTTCTACTGGTTCACTGGTTCCTAACATCCTCAAACCCTTACGACATAAGGGATAGAGACGGAACCACTGTATAAGAATCGACTGGTTCCGCACTGGTTCCACTGGTTCCTAAATGGGGTCGATATTAGGTCGGAACCAGTGACGGGGGTCTAAGAACCAGTGGGTAAGTCACAAGTGGTTCACCAATAAACCCTGCTGTGGCGCGGGCTGGCGAGGAGTTGGAACCACAGAACCACTGGAACCACTGTTTTTTTCATCTATAGAGCGGTACGAGCCGATCAAGATCACTCTTTTGCCGCAACAGGGGGTTGCATTGAGATTGACCAACGAACAGCGCGAGCAGGTGATCACCCTGCGCCGCACCCATTCATTGAGTGAGGTGGCTTCTCTGGCTGGCCTCTCTCTGGGAACGGTGAAAGCTATCGTCAGCAGATCGGGGTTGTTCACCGACAACCCAAGACACCGGGCCATGTTCACCTTGCCTCCACTACAAAGCAGCGGGGAGACACTGCCAGCGGTGCCAGAGCTACCGCAGCAGGAAGTGGTGACCGGGGATAAGGAGATCGACGCCCTGCTCTGGCTACGTCAAGTGATAGGGACGGGCGACCCGGTGCGCATTGCCCAGGCCAAGGAGGCGGCAGGGCGGATCACCACCACGCCCGGCGAGCTAGAGCAGCGTTACGGCAAATGGCTGGTGGCTAAGGCGGGTCATATGCTCGCGGGCCTTGGCAGCATCGGCTTTGCCAATCTGGATGGACTGGCCGAGCGCTCCATTGAACGGCGAGCCAATGAATCCGAAGCCATCGGGCGGTTCGGGGATGCGCTGTGGGACGACACCCAGGCGGAGGCGTTTTGTCAGGAGGTACTGAGAGGGCTGGAGCAAGACAGTTGGCAACTGCCGCCTGAACAGGTCGCGGAGCGGTTCAAGGCAGTGCCGGAATTGATGCCGCACACTCTGAGCGACTGCCTTCACGAGCTGGCCTATTGGAACGAGCTGTACCGGCTGCGCCATGCGTGCGACACGCAAGGCTATTACGAGAACAGCACAGAGGCACACGCCCGCGACTGGTTTGTATTTGGTCTGCTGGCTGAACTGCGACCGAGAAACAGGGAAGAGGCGCGGGCAACCCTGCGCTACCTGATGGGCAGTGAGCGGGACGACGCCCCCGAGGCAGAGCGGATCCTAGATAACCTGATCGGCTAAAGCTCCCTAGGAAATTGGGCATTATTTAGCTTGGACGGAAAACGAATATGGTTTGTTCCCGAGCGGGCGGACCTAAGCGCGTTGACAGCAAGAACCTAGCTAACGCTGGTTCAGCAACAACAAACCACCAACAGAAATCAAAACAAGTGAGGATAGATATGGGATACGGCCTTTTAGATATCGGAGCACAGACTCGCCAACAGGGAATGATGGGACTGCGT
The DNA here is from genome assembly GCF_024436075.1 of Aeromonas sp. JL9. Classification (NCBI taxonomy): domain Bacteria; kingdom Pseudomonadati; phylum Pseudomonadota; class Gammaproteobacteria; order Aeromonadales; family Aeromonadaceae; genus Aeromonas; species Aeromonas sp. JL9. Next base: position 56,284 of record NZ_JANFNV010000021.1, read on the forward strand.
GATGCGGCCAATCGTGAGCAGGAAGTGGAGATGGCTAATCAGAGCCTCAGAACCGCCAAGAAGCAGCAGACTATGAGCGCAGTAGGTACTGGTGCCGCGGTAGGCTCAACGGTGCTTCCAGGTATTGGCACGGCAATCGGTGCTGGTATTGGCTTTCTTGCTGACAGTTTGTTCTAAGGGGGAAATCAAACCACTCGAAACTACAGCCTGACCCGGATCAGGCTGGCCACCATTACCACCCCTATCAACGGGCTGTTCTGCCCGGGAAACCGGGCAGTTTTACCCAGAAAATCGGGCAGTCTTGCCCAGCTAGCGAGGCTCTGTTACCGACAGGAGCAAGTGTGGGCAAATGAAAACCAACTCCGTCATATCTGTGTGGTAGGAGCGGTACGCCGTCCGGTACACCGAAAGCCGCGCTACTACTGGCCTAGATTGTGTGTCGCGTAGCGCCGACCGGTACGCCGAATGCGTATGCTCACATGGAGTAATAGTGCCATCATGTGAGGCTACCGAGTCACCGTTCGCCTGACACGGTCCAAGTAACCAAGACAGTAACTCCGCACCAAAATCGGCAGTAAACCGCCACACCCCTCGCCACTACTGGCCGCAAACTCCGCAGTTAAACCGGCATACGAGCCAGATGAAAACTGGCATTCCAGCTTCTAAGTTCTACCCTCGAACCACAACGGCTACAACGTAGCTGAACCAGCTACAAACCACACCCCCAACCTACCAGGGCAACCCCTCTCATCTGGATGGCATCTTGCTGATCTCCATTCTGCGCAAATTGCGCAATTCATCCAAAAACGAATAACAACTGCGGGCTGCGCAAAACTGTTGCTAATTAGCTGGCAGCCTAAGCAGCACAAGGGATTGCGGTGGATTGAGCTGGTTAGGGAACTGCGCAATTTGCGCATTCCTAAGTGCGCAGAATTGCGCAGATTGGTGAATTGTTCACAAGGAGAAATGAGATGGTGAAGCATAGGGATTTGAACCTGCATCCGACAAGGAATTTGAACCTGCCTTCTGTTGTGCTGGAAAGGTGGTGCCAGTAGCTCAAACACCAAAAGCAGGGGGTGACTTTCGGCAGTAGTAACACCCTTGGTAACACCACAACCAATAACCAAACTACAGAACACAACAAAAACAATCACTTATAATTATAGTTCAGATTCCCCCAGCCCAAACGTTTGGAAAGGGCCACCTCGAAAGAGGTGGCCCTTTTTATTTGTCCATGTCCATGTTGTTTACCGATATCAAACTGGTTGGATTTTTTTCCAATATCCCCCTTGAACTAACCTTTGGCAAAAAAATCAGGCGCATCACCGCGCAGGCTTTATCATCAGGTTGCCATCCCGGTACTAGCCGTACTCACAGCCGCACAATCGGCATGTCGTGGCCCAATATTGAGTAAATTGATGTTGGCCGCTGCATTTTAATGCACTTACAATATGCGCCCAATTCTGTTGGATTCCTTCTGATGCTCCGCCAATGTGATCGTCTATTCCTGTTTCTCCTGCTACTGCTCTGGGGCGTGGCGGCGCACGCCATTACCAGTCTGAATGAAGACGAGTTTGATCTGTCTGAGCGCGCCTGGCTGTCATCTCACCAGGAGCTGGTCATCGGCATGCCGATGATGGGCGATCCTCCATACAGCTATAAGGATGCAGATCAACGCTTTACCGGCCCAGTCCCCGACATTGCGCAGCAGATTGCCAGAACGCTCGGTTTGACCCTGCGCTACAAGGTTTACCCCTCCTACGTGGATGCGCTGTCCGGACTTGACCACGGAGCAATCGACATACTGGTGAACGACCAGCCAAGCGAACAATGGCGATCCCATATCGTCTCCCTCCCATTTTTGCTATCCATACCGCGTGGTGTGCTGCTCAACAATGGCAAAACGAAGTTGTCACGACAGGATGCCCATGGCTTGCACTGGGTCTGTGTCACAGGAGTCAATGCTTGCAGTGAATTGAAAAAACTGGGATTTCCCCGTGTGACCGAGGCAGAGAGTCGCAGCGAAGCAGCCTTTATGCTCAAAAAGCGCATGGCTGACGCCTATCTTGCCGACATGCCGTCACTGGTGATGGTGAAAGATCAGCACTCCAAGGCTGGCTTCACCATTGCCACTCCGGAATGGGTAAGCGGCACGTCTCTCTCTATCAATATGCACAAGAGCGACCCGGCACTGGCCAGCCTGGTGAGCAAGGCATTCAACGAGATACCGGTTGAAGATCGTCGTCATATGCTGGCAGCTACCACGACTAGCCAACATGCGGACTCAGGAGCGGTGAAGTCTGTGCAGTTTACCCCTGAGGAGCAGGAGTGGCTCAACCAGCATCCTGAGCTGACTTACGGCGTCTCTCCGGACTGGACCTCCATGAGCGAATTCAATTACCGGGGCAGGTTGGTCGGTTATGTGGCGGACCTGATGGCGCTGATGCAGCAAGTCTCCGGGCTGAAGTTCTCTCTGGTTCGCACCAATAGCTGGGGTGAAACCCAGAATATGCTGAAGCTTCGGCAGATCGATTTTATTCCGGCCATCTCCCCCAACCACGACCGTGGCCAGTTTGCGCTGTTCACCCCCGGCTATCTGTTTGTCGATCGGGTCGTTATTGCCCCCAAACGCAGTGCCGATATCACCGATCTCTCACTGCTGCGAGGGAAACGGGTCGGCATGGTGCATGGCTCGCTGGATAAAGATCTACTGACCCACATCGGCGCCCATCCGGTAGAGGTCAACAATGACAACCGCTTGCTGGAGCTGCTGGACACGGGCGATGCCGACTACGTGATGGTTACCCTGCCATCCATCAACAAGCGGGTGAGCGAACGCTATCAGGTGGTCTATGCCGGCAAAGACTTGCGCCTGCCGGTCGCCATGGCCACGCGCAAAGATCCCATGCTGCAGCGGATCCTCACCAAGGTGCTCTATTCGATACCGCCGGAGGAGCTCAATAAAGTGGAGAGGCGCTGGCTCTCCATGAGTGTGCAGACCGGCATCAACAGCGAAACAGTGCTGCTCTGGTTCGTAATAGGTGGCACGGCTGCCACTCTGCTGTTTGCCCTGTTCTGGGCGTGGAACCGCACTCTGAAACGGGAGATCGTGCAGCGTCAACGGGCCGAGAAGACGCTCAATGAGCAGTTGGTGTTTATCCAGACCCTGCTCGACTCCCTGCCCAATATGGTGGCGCTGCGGGATCGCGATCATCGCCTGACCCTCAGCAACCGGGCATACCGCGAGCTGTTTGTCGGTGATGGGGAAGAAGGTGATCGCTGGGGCTATATGACCGAGGACGAGCGGCAACAGATGCTATGCGAGGAGCGTGCGGTCTGGGAAACCGGCCAGATCTTCCAAGGATCGGGTTATACCCAGCGCGAGGGGGATGTTCCCCTTCACGTGGTCTACGTCAAGTTGCCCTATCGCGCAGCAGACGGCGCGATTCAGGGGGTGCTGACGGTATTGACCGATGTCAGTGCCCTCAAGGCCGCCGAAAACAAGGTGCGGGAAGTGGAGGGCAGGCTGCGGGACATCACCGACAGCATGCCGGGTCTGGTCTATCAGTATCTCTGGCAAGGGGCCGGCAAGGGGAAATTCCTCTATCTGTCCCAAGGGGCCAGCGACATTCTCGGGATGACCCACCAAGAGTTGATGGCAGCCGAGTCTGGCGGCGTGATCCTCGGCTTGAACGATGAGGCGTTGGCAACCTTTATCGATAAGGTGGCCAAACATGCGCAAACCCTTGAGCCGCTCGATATGGAGGTGCTGGTGCCCTCTGTTCAGGGGGCGCGCTATATCCAGATCCGCGGCAACTTTGTGGCGCAACAGGGCCATGATCGCCTGCTCAACGGCGTGGTGCAGGACATCACCGCCATCAAGCAACAGGAGCATGAGCTGCGCGAGGCGCGCGCCGCGGCCGAGCTGGCGATGCAGGCGCGCAGCCGCTTTTTGGCCACCATGAGTCATGAGCTGAGAACCCCCATCTCGGGCATGCACGGCATGCTGGAGCTGCTGCGCATGAGCGAGCTCAATGATGACCAGCGCTATCTGCTGCGCAATGTGGAGAGCTCGGCCAACCACCTGCTCTATCTGGTCAACGATATCCTCGACTTTTCCAAAATCGAGGCGGGTCAGCTGCACCTCAATCACCAATCCTGCCGTCTGCAACCCGTGGTGTGCGACGTGATCCGCGGCCATGCCGCACTGGCCTACAGCAAGGGGCTGCAGGTCACGCTCCAGTGGGAGGATCAACTCCCCGACCTGGCCGATATCGATCCGGTCAGAGTGGGCCAGGTGATTTCCAATCTGCTCAACAACGCGGTGAAGTTCACCGAGCAGGGCGCCATTTCGATCCAGGCCAGCTATCAAGACCAGCAGCTGGTTATCGCGGTGACGGATACCGGCATCGGCATCGCCGAAGAGAAGCAAGCGCAGCTCTTTACCCCGTTCGAGCAGGTGGAATCCGATATCAATCGCCGCTTTGGTGGTACCGGTCTGGGGCTGGCCATCTGTGATCAGCTGGTGAAGAAGATGGGCGGCACCCTGACGGTCAAGAGCCAGCTCGGTGAAGGAGCCTGTTTCCGCTTCAGCATCCCGCTGCTCAATGTCCTGTGGGAGCCACCCGCACTGGCGGGCAGCGAATGGTGGTGGCTGGGTAGCGATGCCGCCTTGCAGGCCACCATGGCACGGCTCGGCGCCCGGTTGAGCCCCCTCGAGATCCACCAGCTCACCGCCGATCTCGACGGCCTGCTGTTGGCGGAAGAGGCCGCTCTGGAGTCCAGTCTGGGGAGCGATTGGCACACCTTGCTGCAGTCCGGCACTCTCAAGGGGGTCATCCTCTCCCCCCGCGAAGCGTTGCGGGGGCGCATGGGCTCGGAGAACTGGTGGCGCCTCAGCCAATCCCCCCTCTATCCGGATCTGTTGCTCGAAAGCTGCCGCGAACTGATCACCGGGCGAGCCGTGACCACCCATGCCGCCAGCATCGAAAAACTGGGCGGGCGGGTGCTGGTCGCCGATGATCATCTGGTTAATCGCGCCCTGCTGACCCGTCAACTGGCGATTCTGGGAGTGGAGTGCGAGGTAGTGGAAGATGGCGAGAAGGCGTTGCGCGCCTGGCAAACCCGGGATTTCGCCCTGCTGATCACCGACTGCCACATGCCGCACATGGATGGCTACACCCTGACCCGCCGCCTGCGGGAACAAGGAGAGCAAGCCCCCATCATCGGCGTCACCGCCGATACCTCGGAGGAGGCGGCAGCCAATATGACGGCAGCCGGCATGAACGGCATGCTGTGCAAACCCTATTCGCTGGAGTCACTACGCCAGATGCTGCTGCGGTGGTTGCCCGCGACTACGATCACAGAGAGAGTACCCGCACGACAGGCCATCAATCTCGACATGATCGGTCGCTGGCAAGATCTGTTTGGCGATGAAGAGATTGCCAAAAGCATGGCAAGGGAGTATCTGGCCTCCAACCGGAAAGATTGCCACGCTATGATGAGCGCGCTCTCCTCCGATGATAGCCAGGAGCTGGTGGAGATCGCCCACCGCATCAAAGGGGCAGCCAGAATGGTCGGGGAGCTCTCCCTGGCCGAGCAGGCGGCGCAACTGGAATCGGCGGCCCGCCTCAAACAGTTGAGCGAGCTCGCGCTGCTGACACAGAGAGTGGAAGAACAGATGAACAATATTGAACGTGAAATGGGATTGTGGCTCGATGAGTAGAACGGCAGACGAGTTGGTCATCATGGTGGTCGAGGATCACGGGTTTCAACGCAAGACCCTGATGCACCAGATCCGGGCGCTCGGTTATCAGCAACTGCTGGAGGCCGCAGACGGCATCGAAGCCCTGGCGCTGTGCCAGAGCCACACTGTCGACATCCTGTTCTGCGATCTGCGGATGCCCGGCATGGATGGTATGGCGCTGCTGCGCCGCCTCTCGCTGGGTGGCTTTCGGGGCGGCATCATCCTCTCCAGCGCGCTGGAAGATGACGTGGTGGAGGCCGTGCTGCGCATGAGCGCGGCCTATGGTCTCCATGTGCTGGGTCGCATCGAGAAACCCTCCAGCCCGCAGCGGCTGCGCCAGTTGATCGACTCTTGGGCACCCAAGTCGGCTCCCTCGGGCAAGGACGATGGCCTCGTCCTCTCGGTGGACGAGCTCAAACGCGCCCTCGACAACGACCAGTTGCTGCCCTGGTATCAACCCAAGGTCGGCTTTGCGTCCGGCCAGTGGGTGGGGATGGAGGCGCTGGCCCGCTGGCAGCATCCGGAATATGGGCTGATCTCCCCCGGCATGTTTATCCCGCTGGCGGAAAACAACGGCCTTATCGACCAGCTGACCGATGTCATCATCAACAAGTCACTGCAGGATTGCCATCTGTGGGGCCAGACCGGCCTCTCCCTCAATCTGTCGATGAACCTCTCAACCACCTCGCTGATCGAGGGAGATCTCTGCCACTTCCTGATCAACCAGTGCCAGCGTTGGGGCGTCAATCCCGAGCTGATCACCCTGGAGGTGACAGAAAGCTCGTTTGTCGAGGATATCGGCAAGGCACTGGAGGTGCTGACACGACTGCGGATGCACGGCTTTGGCCTCTCCATCGATGACTTCGGTACCGGCTACTCCTCGATGCAGCAGCTGGCGCTGCTGCCGTTTACCGAACTCAAACTTGATCGATCTTTTGTAGATCGCTGCTATGCCGACCCCTCCCGTCTGGCCATCATCGAATCGAGCATCGAGCTGGCCCGCAAGCTGGGGCTGAAATCAGTCGCCGAAGGGGTGGAAGATGTGCAGACCTGGCAACTGCTGGCCAAGCTGGGGTGCGATATCTGTCAGGGCTTCTTTACCGCCCGCCCGATGCCGCGCAGCGAACTGCAGCACTGGCACCAGATTTGGCAAGCCCGACTGCCGACCCTGATATCCGGCTGATCTCCTGCGACCAACCCTTTGGGCCCACAGGGCACCGACCGGCAACGTGCATGGCCGCCTTACAAAAGGTGGCCATTTTCTTTGTCTAGGGCTCGCCACTCACTGCATGCCCTCCCCCTCTCCAGCAAACGTCTATCCAGTCGAGTGCCCCCCCTTTGCTCTGTATGCGCCGCATGCCTTGGGTCACCATTTATGCAAAATAAGTTGCATCACAAATGGTACTACTGGCGGATAACACCTCACGCGAGCGAGAGCAGCCTCTCTTCTGCCAGATGCATCAACTGACAATAAAGCAATGAAAAACCTGTTTTAACAGGAATAACTCTCAATGGAACTCTATGCCGATGAGGTAGACAAGACAACCTGAAATCGTTTTCTCTTTTGAACAATAAGCTGTCTAAAATCAAATAAAGTTGTAAATAATATTTGTTATGGTGAGCGTATAGCAAGCGGCCTCCCTGTCGCTTCCCCTGCTGGCTCCGCCAGATGCAGCATTTTCTGCGCCTTGAAAGCGAGTTATGACGCCATGATCACCATCACCCTCGATGGGGCTCAGTTGACGGTTGACCCGACCAGAACCCTGCTCCAGATAGCAAAACAGCACCAGATCGATATCCCCTCCCTGTGCAGTGACAACACCAGCGCTCCCAAAACGCCGTGCGATCTCTGCGTGGTCGAGATTGCCGGGCTCGGCATCCGGCGCGCCTGCGAGACGCGCCCCGAGGCAGGGATGATGGTCACGACGCAAAGCGATGCCCTGCGCGCACACCGCCAGCAGGCGCTCGGACGCATCCTCGCAGATCACTACGCCGATTGCGAAGCACCCTGCCAGCGCGCCTGTCCGGCCGGGGTGGACATTCAATCCTATCTACACCACATCGCCATGGGGGATCACCAAGCGGCAATGGCCGTCATCAAACAGACCCTGCCGATGCCCCTCTCCATTGGCCGGGTCTGCCCCGCTTTTTGTGAGGCGGAATGTCGCCGCGCGTTGGTGGATGAGCCACTGGCCATTCGCCACCTCAAGCGCAACGCCGCCGAGCTCGATCTGGCAGAGGTTGCCCCCTATCAACCGGCAAAGAAGCCCGCCAAGGGCAAGCGGGTGGCCATCATCGGCAGCGGCCCGGGCGGCCTCACCTGCGGTTACTATCTGGGTTACGAGGGATTCGAGGTCGATCTGTTCGAGGCGATGCCCGAAGCGGGGGGCTGGCTGCGCTACGGTATCCCCGAATACCGGCTGCCCAAGGCGATCCTCGATCAGGAGATAGCGCTGATGTGCCAGAGTGGTATGCGGATCCACACCCAGCAGCGACTGGGCCACCAGCTCACCCTCTCGGCACTGTGCCGCGACTATGATGCGGTCTGTCTGGCGGTTGGCGCTTCCAAGGCGGTGCCGATGGATTACCCGGGCAGCACCCTGGCCGGTTGCTATCTCGGGGTCGATTACCTCAAGGATCGGATGCTGACCAAGCGGCTCACCACCGGCAAGAAAGTTGCGGTGATCGGTGGCGGCAATACCGCTATCGACTGCGCCCGCACGGCGGTCAGGCTGGGGGCTGACACCACCCTTATCTATCGCCGCACCCGCGCCGAGATGCCCGCTGAAGCCTACGAGATCGACGAGGCGGAGCACGAAGGGGTGCGCTTCATGATGCTGACCAATCCGGTGGAGAATCTGCCGGACAGCCGTGGTCGCGTCTGTCAGGTGCGCCTCGAGAAGATGGCCCTCGGCGAGCCGGATGCCTCCGGTCGCCGCCGCCCGGAGCCCACCGGCGAGTACCTCATCGAAGAGTTTGATACCGTGATTGCGGCAGTGTCGCAGCAGCCGGATCTCAGCTTTATGGAAGGGGAGCCCCTCACCCTCCCCTTCACCCGCTGGCAAACGCTGGAGTCCCATCCCGACACCATGCACAGCGGCCACGGCAACCTGTTCGCCATCGGCGATCTGCGCCGCGGGCCCGCCACCGCCATCGAAGCGGTTGCCGATGGCCGCAAGGCCGCTCTGGCCATCGATCAGTTCCTCCATGGTGACATGATCGATCCGGTTCGCCCCTTCAACGCCTGCAAGGCTCCCACGCTCAAGCAGGTCGATCCCGCCCAGTTTGCTCACCTGAAAAAAGTCGCCCGCACCATCATGCCTCATCTGGCCGTTGCCGAGCGGGAGGGAAGCTTTGCCGAGGTGGAGCGCGGGCTGAGTGATGCCGATGCCCGCAACGAAGCCAGCCGCTGCCTCGAGTGCGGCTGTCAGGCCAACACCGATTGCGCGCTACGCGACTATGCCACCGAATACGAGGTCGAGCAGAGTGCTCTCGACACCAGCCAGTGCCAGAAGTTTGCAGTGGATAACAGCAGCGAATTTATCGTGTTCGATGCCAACCGCTGCATCGGCTGCGGCCAGTGCGTGCAGACCTGTGGTGAGCAAGCGGTGCAGGGGGTGCTGCGCTTTGCCAAGAACAGCGATGGTACCCTCTCGAACCGGTCTCAGTTCGACACGGGACTCTCGATGGGCGACTCCCACTGCGTGCAGTGCGGTGCCTGTGTACAGGTCTGCCCCACCGGGGCTCTGGTGGATGCCCGCTACAAGTCGCAGGGGCGCACCGAACTGCTCACGCCGGTCAATACCATCTGCACCTACTGCGGGGTCGGCTGCGGCGTCACCCTCTATGTCGATGAGGCGCGCAACCGCATTCGCTATGTGGAGGGGAACCGCAACTCACCGGTCAACCAGGGGCTGCTCTGCGTCAAGGGACGCTTCGGCTTTGACTTTATCCAGAGCGAGGAGCGCCTCACCACCCCGCTTGTCCGTAAAAATGGCGAGCTGGTACCCGCCAGCTGGCAGGAGGCCATCGCTCTGGTGGCCGAGCGCTTTACCACCCTGCGCCAGCACTATGGCAGCGATGCGCTGGCGGGTTTTTCGTCGGCCAAAACCACCAACGAAGAGAACTACCTGTTCCAGAAGTTCATGCGCCGGGAGCTTGGCACCAACAACGTGGATCACTGCGCGCGGCTCTGCCACGCCTCCACCGTCACTGGGCTGGAGGCGTCACTCGGCAGCGGCGCCATGACCAACGACATCCCGAGCATCGAGCACTCGGACCTCATCTTCATCATCGGCTCCGACACCTCGGCAGCCCACCCAATCATCGGCTCCCATATCAAACGGGCAGTCACCACAGGCAAGGCTCGGCTGGTAGTGGCCGATCCGAAGCGGATCGAGATGGCGGACCATGCCAGCCTCTATCTGGCCCACCGCCCCGGCACCGACGTGATGCTGCTCAACGGCCTGATGCAGCAGATCATCCAGAACAACTGGCACGACAAGGCCTATATTGCCGATCGGGTGGAAGGGTTCGAAGCGCTGCAAGCGGAGGTGCTCTCCCCGGCCTATGCCCCGGACAAGGTCGCCCTCGTCACCGGCGTACCGGCCGAGCAGGTGATCGAGCTCGCTCGCCTCATCGGCACCGCCGAACGCACCGCCGTCTACTACTCCATGGGGATCACCCAGCACACCACCGGCCACGACAACGTGCGCGCCATCGCCAACCTGCAACTGCTGTGCGGCAACATCGGCATCGAAGGGGGTGGCATCAACCCGCTGCGGGGCCAATCCAACGTGCAGGGCGCCTGTGACATGGGGGCGCTGCCCAACTGCCTGCCCGGCTATCAGAAGGTGGCCAACCCCGAGGTGCATGCCCGCTTCGTGGCAGCCTGGCAGCAGCCAGACTTGCCGCGCACGCCCGGGCTTACCCTCACCGAGACCATAGATGCCGCCTGCGCGGGCAGCATCAAGGGGCTCTACGTGATGGGAGAGAACCCGGTGCTGAGCGATCCGGATCAGCACCACGTCATCGAAGGGCTCAAGCAGCTGGAGTTTCTGGTGGTGCAGGATATCTTCCTCTCGGAAACTGCCCAGCTCGCCGATGTGGTGCTCCCCTCCTGCTCCTTTGCCGAGAAGAGCGGCCACTTCACCAACACCGAGCGGCGGGTACAGCGCATCTCCCCCGCCCTCAAGGCACCGGGCGACGCGCGGGAGGATTGGTGGATCATCCAGCAGATCGCCAACGCCATGGGCGGCGACTGGCACTATCAACACCCGCAGGAGATCACCGCCGAGATCTGCCAAGTCACCCCGCAATACGCTGGCATCCAGTGGGACAAGGTGGGAACGCAAGGGTTGCAGTGGCCCTGCAACGACGCAGCGCCCGAAGGCACTCGCCTGCTCCACGGCAAGCAGTTTACCCGAGGCAAGGGGGAGATGGTCGCCACCCCGTTCCGCTATGCCGCCGAACTGCCCGACGAGACCTATCCCATCGTGCTCACCACCGGCCGCCTGCTAGAGCAGTTCCACACCGGCACCATGACCCGCAAGACCAAGGGGCTCGACAAACTGGCCGGGCCACGGGTGATGATGAGCGTGGTGGATGCGCAGCGGTTGGGGATCAGCAACAGTGAGCGGGTGAAGGTCACCAGCCGCCGCGGCCATATCGAACTGCCCGCCTTCGTCACCAAACGGATGCAGCCGGGCGTGGTCTTTATCCCGTTCCACTTTGCCGAAGCCCCGGCCAACCGGCTCACCATCAATGCCACCGACCCCTACGCCAAGATCCCCGAGTTCAAGGTAGCTGCGGTGCGCATCGACAAGCTGACCAGCCAACACACCTCGACACCACAGCCAGAGATGGAGATAGCCTGACCGGAGATCAGTAACATGCAGGATAATCCGCAATAAAAAGAGCCACCCGACGGGTGGCTCATTGCGTTCACCAATACCACAAGCCAGATCATTATCAGTCCCCGGACGCTACTGTCAGGGTCATACCGATACTCATGCGGTCACCTCTGGCGAGTAGCCGCAAACCGGGGTGACCGGCCAGGTGGTGGGCATTGGCGGCGTGACTCTGGGGCTCCAGACAGACGAAGCCACTCCCCTCATCGGGCTGATAGAGCATCAGGAAGGCACACTCGCTTGAAACCAGCAGCCGCTGCTGGCGGGCAGGATGGTCAAGCTCGGCCTGACCGCGCCAGCCGCCATAACAGTGGTTGAGCCACCCTTGCGGGCGAGCCCACTGGCGAAAATCGAGGTGTGGCGCCAGCCTGCTCGACCAGTCGGTCGGCAGATGATCTGCTCCCTCTTGCCAGACGCCGCTCGCCAGAAAACGGATGCGGGTCTGCTCGTCGCGCCAGAAGAAGGGGTGAAAACCCGCGCCGTAGAGACAGGGGCTCTCCCCGAGATGGGTCAGGCTGATCCGCGCCACCAGGCTCGCACCATGCAGCCGATAGTCGATCTCCGCCAGATAGTGAAAGGGGCCATTCTGGCTGGTGAACTGCAGGGTCACCGAGCTGTCGGTCAACGTCACCGGTTGCCATCGCTGTAGCCAGCCATCCCCATGCAAAAAGAAATCGGGATCGAGCTCGCTCGCGGGCAATGCACACGCCTCTCTCCACAACTCAAAACGGTTGCCTGCGACCCGGTTGGCCAGCGGCAACATGGGAAACATCGCGCTCTGGCCGGGATGCCATGGCTGCGCCAGGTCAGTGTCGCGCAGCAACGGGCGCCCCTGCTCATCCTCCAGCCCCAGCAGGCAGGCCCCTTGTGTTGAAACCCGCATCCTAAGATGCGGGTTGCTCAATGTGTAAACCGTCATGCCGAGGCGCTCGCCTTGGTCGGCGTCAGTTCGACCTTGCCTTGGGCCAGTTGGGCTTCCAGTGCCTCCAGCGTCACCCCCTTGGTCTCGGGCACCTTGCGATAGATAAAGATGAGACCAGCGAAACAGATAAGGCCATAGAGCAGGAAGCTGCCCGCAGCACCCAACCCGGCGTTGAGCAGCGGGAAGGTGTAGGTCAGCACGAAGCAGGCGATCCAAAGCGCCAGCGTACCGGCCGACATCGCCAGCCCACGCACCCGGTTCGGGAAGATCTCCGAGAGCAGCACCCAGGTGACCGGCGCCAGGGTCAAGGCATAGATGGCGATGGCCGCCAATACCAGCAGCAACACTGGCAGCCCCAGTACGCCTGTGGCGTAGGCAGCCGCCATCATGCCGTAGATAATGGTCAGTCCCGCCGAGCCAATCAGCATCAGCTTGCGGCGGCCAATTTTGTCCACCATGGGCAGCGCGATCAGGGTAAACAGCAAGTTGATAAGACCGGTGGCGACGATGGATTTGAGGGTGCTGTTGATGTCAAAGCCGGCGGAGGCAAAGATCTCCTGCGCATAGTTGAAGATCACGTTGATACCGCACCACTGCTGGAAGACTGCCAGTACAATCCCGATGATGAGGATCGGCCGCACCGAGGGTTTGCCCAGCTCAGCCAGCGAGACCTTGTGGGTCTCACCCACCAGAGTCTGGCGGATATCGGCCAGGGTCTGCTTGGCATAGGCATCCCCGCCAATCTTGCCGAGCATGCGGGAGGCTTTCTCATACTGACCATCTTTGGCCAACCAGCGCGGTGACTCCGGCACGAAGAACATCAACACCAGAAACGCCAGCGCAGGTACCAGCTCGGCACCGAACATCCAGCGCCAGCCGGACTGGCCGTTCCAGGTCGCCAGAATATCGGCCTGAGTGGCGTTGCTCGCGACCGGATCGGCGATCATCAGGTTCACCAGCTGAGCCGCCAGCACACCGATGACAATGGTGAGCTGGTTGATGGCCACGAACTTGCCGCGCTTGTTGGCCGGGCTGATCTCGGCGATGTACATGGGCGAGAGCGCAGAGGCCAGACCGATGCCGATCCCGCCGATGATGCGATAAACCACAAACAGATCGAAGTTGCTGGCCGCAGCCGTGCCCCACGCCGAGATGGTGAAGAGGATGGCGGCCAGGATCAGCGGCTTCTTGCGACCGAAGCGGTCGGCTGACCAGCCGGAGATGGCGGCCCCCAGCACGCACCCCACCAGCGCCGAGCTCATGGCCCAGCCGGACTGGGCCGGATCCGTGATGGCGAAAGAGGCCTCATAGAAGGGCTTGGCCCCGCCAATCACGACCCAGTCATAACCAAACAGCAGGCCACCGCAGGCGGCCACCAAACAGATCATCCAGATGTAGCTCATATTGAGCCCATTCGTATCCAATTGATTTTTCGTGCGTTCCATGACTCATCCTTTCTATCTTGTCGATTGTAGGGTGCAGTGGCGCCCCTCACCGTGGCGGGGCGCCGGTTTTTGTTATGAGAGTTATGAGTGGAGTGACAGCTCGCGGCAGATCAGGGCAAAGAGGTGCCCCTTGTCGTGAGCCGGGTTAAGGGTGAGCAGCTCTCGCAAGGTCTGTTCACAACCATCCCGCTGACCCAGCCCCAACAGACCGAACGCCCTGACCAGCAGACAGTGCTGGCGATGTTTGTGCTGCGGGTCGTCATCCAGCACGATGAGATCCGGCAGTGAGACGGCGAAGAAGTCCGCCTCGACCGACTCGCCCATCGCCTGCTCGGCCCAGCCGACCATCCCTTCAAAGAGACGCTGCGCCTCAGCAACCCGACCAAGACGTGCCAGCGCCATACCCTGGTAGAAGAGATAATCCACCGGCTGATCGTTGTAGTAGCGGCTGGCCCCCAGCGAACCCTGACCCAGACAGGCCTGTTGCAGGCACTGGGCCGCCAGACTCTGGTTGTCACAAGCCAGATGGCAGAGCGCCAACAGGTAATGGATATCGTTGTCGGTCTGTCCTACCAGACGCCCCTCCCCCAGATTGAGGGGGTAGTGCAGCGCCTGTTGCAGCAACGGAATAGCCTGCTCGTGGCGTCCCTGAATCATCAACGCCAACGCCCGGCGCTGCTGATTGATGAGGTACTGACCGGTCACCTTGCCCTCGCCCCCCTCCCAGGGGTGGAATTCGCGCAGCCGCAAGATCTCGGCCGCCGCATCCAGCTGGCCGGTGATGTGATAGAGGCTGAGCAGTTCGGCGGTCAGGTCGTCGCGCTTGAGGACCACCTCACGATGCGCCTCCAGCAGCGCCAACCGCTCGGCGGGTGCCATGGCGCAGCGCTTGTGCAGCTGATCCAGTTCAAACAGCAAACGGGCATCATCCAGCTTGAGGGCAAAGGCCCGGCTCAGACACTGCTCGGCCGCCACCGGATCGCCGCTCTTGTTGAAGTGATAGATGCCAAGGTTGCGCCATGCCGGGGCAAACCCGGGCGCCTGCTCGCACACCTGCTGCCACAGGGCAATGGCTTGCGGGTAGCTGCGCTTGCTGTAGTGGAAGCAGCCCAGCAGGTAGCTGGCAAACCAGCTGTGTGGCAGTTGCGCCAGCATGGCCACCTCGCCAAGGGTATTGGGGAAGCGCACCTTGCGACCAAAGGCCTGCTCGGCCCGTTGCAGCAGGGCATCCTGCGCCTCACCTTCCGGTAACAATGCAGCCTGGAACAGCAGCGGCAGGGTCTCCTCCACCGGCAGTGTTGAGAGCAGTTTCTGCGCCAGCTCGGGGCGTCCCAGCGCCAGCAGATCGCTTGCCAGGAAGCAGAGATTCACCCCGCGCCCGTTGCACAGGGTGCGCAGCGCCTCGAGATCGGTCGGCTGCTCGCTTGCCAGCCAGCGCAAGAAGGCCAGCTGATAGTGAAGTGGATAACGAACGCGCTGCTCGTCGATATAGGCGATGGCCGCCTCCAGCTCACCAGACTCCAGCAGCGCCAACCCCTTGAGGGCGATAGCGCCGTAGTGGGTACCGTTGACGGCAAGACTCTTCTCGACAAATTGCAGCGCTTGCAAGGCATCGCGGCGCACCATGGCGATACGGGCCAGCCCGAGGAAGCCGCTGTCGCGGCAGTTACCGCTCCAGGTCGCCTTGTAGAAGTCATCGAAAGCGGCATCGAACTGCCCCAGACGCTCCTCGATGTGGCCGCGCAGCAAGCTCGCCTTGCCACACTGGGGGTTCTTGTTGAGGCGATGGGCGCGGGTCAGCGCCTGATTGACGTAGGCCAGCGCCTGCTCATAGTTGGCGCGGTTGTACTCCAGCGTTGCCAATGCCAGATTGCAGCGATAGTCGCCGCCATCGAGCTCCAGTGCCCGCAGGTAGTAATCAAAGGGCGAGCGGCTGGCGTGCAGATACTGCTCAAGATGCTGGCCGATGAAGTAGAGCTCGTCGACCGAGTCGAGATTGACGGCAGGTTCCGGCGCCGTGGCCGGATCCGGCAGGGCTTCGCCTGCGGGCTGATGCTCGAGATAGCTCAGGATCGGCTGGCCCTGCTCATCCAGCAGGCGTACCTGCAAGCGTCCCTCGCTGGTGATGGTGAACGGCTCAAGCCAGGCCTGACCCGGCTGCAAATCCAGAGGCTGCGTAAACAGTACTCCGCTCTCGTCACTTACCTCGAACTGGGCCCCGCAAAGCGGCGCCACCGCATAGACTCCGCAGACGAGGCCGTCATCGCTGCGTTCCAGCTTGATGGCGGCGCGGGTGTTGGCGTTTTGCAGGGTGCCGAGGGTGTTGTAGGGCAGGAAGTTCTGCACAAACACCTTCTCCTCCCCCGCATCCAGCCAGGTAAAGTCAGGCTGGTTGTCGGTATAGACCCCGGTCATCAGCTCGATGTAGGGGCCGTTGTCATCGGTCAGGTTGCGATCCCAGGCCAGACCGAAGTCACAGTTGCCCCAGCTCCACTGCTTCTTGCCCGGCGAAACGTGGTGATCCGCCACGTGCAACAGGCCGCCCTGCTCGTCATGGCAGTAGGCACCGACAAAGTCGTAGTCAGACTTGTCCGCCATATACGAGGTGGGCACCGGAATATTGCGGTAACGGGAGATATCGACCCCGGCGGAGTAGTCCACCTTGTAGTAGGTGCCGCGGGCGATGGGGAAAGCGCTGACGTCGCGCTTGCCGTGGTCATAGACGGCGGTCACATCGGGCGGGAAGACGCTCTGGTGGGCATCGCCCCCTTTCACCGCCGGGTTGGACCACCAGAGGAAGTGGCGCGGCGTGTCGTTGCCGTTGAACACTTTGCCAGTGATCTCGATGAGCGCCTTGTCGGGATAGAGGGTAAAGCCCGCCATCACCTGCAGACCACGCATCGGCTCCACCTCGCCGAGCCAGACGGTCTTGGCGCCGCCCTCCCGCTCCGTAATTGTGAAGTCCACCGGCATGAAAGTGGTGGGTCTGTGGTGCTGCGGCCAGTTGAACTCGATGCCGCCGGAGATCCAGGGCCCCACCAGCCCCACCAGCGCCGGTTTGATCACCTCGTTGTAATAGACGAAGTCGCGATTCATCACCTTGTCGTAGGCACGGTGGATACGCCCCCCCAGCTCCGGCAGCAGCATCACCTTGATAAAGTCGTTCTCCAGCCAGACCGCCTGATAGGACTTCATCTGCTTCTGGCCGGTGAGGGTGTCGATCACCCCATAGGGATAGACAGCCCCCGAGGAGCCCTGATAGACCCTCTTCTCGAGAAACATGGGGTTGGGATCTTCGGCGCCTACCTCGTAGGTCGGCAGTGAGATGGTCTCTACCCAGACCTTGACATCAGCTCTCATTAATCTCGCCTCACTCAACATTTGTTAGTAAAGTTTTCAGTGAGACCAGATTAGAATGGTTAAACCTGCATTAATTGCTGAAAGATCACGCAATACAGTAAGCGGAGTTTAGAGCCGCTAACAAAACCTCTCAGCGAAGCGCGAGCAGATCACGGCGCAAGCCAGCGTCAGTAACGCAAGGTGG
>NZ_JANFNV010000022.1:0-69125 GCF_024436075.1 Aeromonas sp. JL9
GGAGAAGGATTCGAACCTTCGAAGGCAGAGCCGTCAGATTTACAGTCTGATCCCTTTGGCCGCTCGGGAACCCCTCCCCAAGTGCGAGGCGCATACTATCAGATCCAGAGGCTTTGTGAACCCCTTGATGAGGCATCTGGCAGTAAAAAATGACTGTTCGTCGATTTTTTGATACATCCAGCTCAAAATTCAAGCTTATCAGCAAGTTGTGCGCTGCTTTTCTGCACAAAACAGCATCCGTGCAAGTTGGCGATCGCGCTGAAGACAGGCAGATAGCAGAAGACCGCCTGTGTCGGCGGTCTTGCCGGGCATCACATCTAGCGCTGGAACGGGTAGACCGAACCCAGTTTCAGGATCTGGGTCAGCTCGTCCAGTGCGCTGCGGGACTCCTGCACCAGTGCCGGATCCCGCAGGTCATCGAGGGTCAGCCGGTCACGGTAGTGGCGATCGACCCAGCCATCGAGGCGGGCAAACTGGCTGTCATTGATGAGGCAGGCCGGATTGACCGCAGCGAGTTCCTGATCGTTCATGGCAACCCGCAGTCGCAGGCAGGCCGGGCCGCCACCATTGCGCATGCTCTGTTTCACATCCATATAGTGGACCGCCTTGATCGGGGTCTCCTGCGTCAGCAGCTTGCCAAGATAGGCCGACACCGCCGGATTATCGCGGCACTCGGTGGGGGCGATAATGGCCATCTCGCCGCTCGGCAGGGTGAGGATCTGGGTGTTGAACAGGTAGGATTTCACCGCATCCAGCACGGATACCTCGGCAGTCGGCACTTCGATAAAGTGCAAATCCCCCTCGCCAAACTTGCCGCGGATTTCGGTCAGCACCGCTTCGGTGTTGAGGAACGCTTGTTGGTGGAAGAAGAGCACGTTCTGGTTGCCCACCGCGATCACGTCGTTGTGGAATACCCCCTGATCGATCACCTCCGGGTTTTGCTGAATAAACACCACGCTCTCCTCGCCAAGGCCATGCAGGCGGGCGATGGCTTGGCTTGCCTCCAGAGTCTGGCGGGCCGGATAGCGCTTCGGCGCCGGGCGGGAGTAGTCAAAGGCACTGCGGCCATAGACGAACAGCTCGACCCCCGCCTCGCCATAGGCGCGACAGAGGCGGGTGTGGTTGGCAGCCCCCTCGTCGCCGAAGTGGTCATTTTCCGGCAGATGGAGGTGGTGGCTGAAGTGGCGATCGTTGTTGAACACGGCGCGTAGGATGCGACCAGTGACGTCAGGCTCCAGGGAGCGGTGAAACTTGTTGGTCAGGTTGGCGGGGGTGAAGTGAATGCGGCCATCCTGGGTATCGGCACTGGGAGAGACGGTGGCGGCGTTGGCGGTCCACATGCTGGAGGCCGAATAGCAGGCAGCCAGTACGGCAGGAGCCTGCTTGGCGGCCTGCTCCAGCACCCGGGCATCGTTGCCGGTGAAGCCTAGGCGGCGCAGGGTGGCGAGATCGGGACGCTCTTGTGGCGCCAGCACCCCCTGGGTCATGCCAAGCTCGGTCAGCGCCTTCATCTTGCGCAGCCCCTGTTTGGCGGCCTCTTTCGGATTGGAAGCCTCCTGGGCATTGCTCTGGGAGGCAACGTTGCCGTAGGAGAGGCCAGCATAGTTATGAGTCGGGCCGACCAGACCGTCGAAATTGACCTCGAAGTGCTTCATTGAGTACATCCTTTCGATTTTTATGATGGGTAGCGGTTCCTTCCGCGCGCAATGCGTCGGGGTTGGGCCATTATAAAGAGATTTTATGTTTTTGTAACAAGCCGGTAACCAGCAGACGTTTTTATGTCGTTTCAGATATAAAAAGATGGGCGGTATGGCAGAAAATTGAAAAAGCGGTTGCGTCCGGCCTGTTGCCTTCGCATTAATAAATAAAGAAGCAATAAAAGAAGCCGTGTGGTTCGGGCTGGTCAGGCAAATTTGCTCACAAGATTGCTTTTTCGCGCCAAATCTCTTATACAGCCCCACAAAACCGCACACCAACCCCGTCGGGTGCAATGAGGATAATAGTTACAGCATGGGCAAATCACTGGTCATAGTGGAGTCTCCGGCCAAGGCCAAGACGATCAACAAATATCTGGGCAAGGACTACGTGGTGAAATCCAGCGTGGGTCATGTTCGCGATCTGCCCACCAGCGGCAGCGCCAGCACCGAGCCCAAGAAACCTGTCATTCGCGGCATCAAGTTGAGCGAAACCGAGAAGGCTGCCAAGGATCGCAAGGCCCTGTTTGCCCGGATGGGTATCAATCCGACCGCTGGCTGGCAGGCTAACTACCAGATTTTGCCCGGCAAGGAGAAGGTGGTCAGCGAGTTGCAAAGTCTGGCCGAGAAAGCCGACACCATCTATCTCGCAACCGACTTGGATAGAGAAGGAGAGGCGATCGCCTGGCACCTGCGCGAGATCATCGGTGGCGACGACAGCCGCTACAAGCGCGTGGTGTTCAACGAGATCACCAAGAGCGCCATCAAGGAGGCGTTCGCCCAGCCGTCCGAACTCAATATTGACCGCGTTAATGCCCAGCAGGCTCGTCGTTTCCTCGACCGCGTGGTGGGTTACATGGTCTCCCCGCTGCTGTGGAAAAAGCTGGCCCGCGGTCTCTCCGCCGGTCGGGTGCAGTCCGTTGCGGTGCGTCTCATCGTCGATAAAGAGCGCGAAATCAAGGCGTTCGTTCCGGTCGAGTTCTGGGATCTCAATGCCGACCTGCTGACCGCCGACAAGAGTGATCTGCGGATGGAAGTGGTCAGCCGCAACGGGGCCGACTTCAAGCCGGTGACCCAGGCCGAGACCTTTGCCGCTGTCGCAGCCCTGGAAGGGGTCGACTACAAGGTGGTGAACCGGGAAGACAAGCCGACCGGCTCCAAACCGTCCGCGCCGTTTATCACCTCCACCCTGCAGCAGGCGGCCTCTACCCGTCTGAGCTTCGGGGTCAAGAAAACCATGATGATGGCCCAGCGTCTCTATGAAGCGGGTTACATCACCTATATGCGTACCGACTCCACCAACCTCAGCAAAGAGGCGGTTGAGGCGGTGCGTGAATATATCGGCGAGCAGTATGGCGCGGCCTATCTGCCAGCCGAGCCGAATCTGTATGGCGCCAAGGCCAATGCTCAGGAAGCGCACGAGGCGATCCGTCCCTCCAACGTACAGGTGACTGCCGAGATGCTGGAAGGGATGGAGCCGGATGCCATGCGTCTGTACGACCTCATCTGGCGTCAGTTCGTGGCCTGCCAGATGACCCCGGCTCAGTACGACTCCTCCACCCTGACCGTCAAGGCGGGCGAGTTCGAGCTCAAGGCCCGTGGTCGTACCCTGCGCTTCGCCGGTTGGACCAAGGCCCTGCCGCCGATGGGTCGCAAGGGCGAAGATAGTCAGCTGCCGGCGGTGACCGTGGGCGAGGTGCTGAAGCTGATCAAGCTGGATCCGCGCCAGCACTTCACCAAACCGCCTGCCCGTTTCACTGAAGCTGCGCTGGTGCGCGAGCTGGAAAAACGCGGCATCGGCCGTCCGTCAACCTACGCCTCCATCATCTCCACCATCGTCGATCGTGGTTATGTGCGGGTCGAAAGCCGCCGTTTCTTCGCCGAGAAGATGGGCGAGATCGTCACCGATCGTCTGGTGGAGAACTTCGTCGAGCTGATGAACTACGAGTTCACCGCCAAGATGGAAGACAAGCTCGATGGCATCGCCGAAGGGAGCCTGGAGTGGAAGAAGGTGCTGGACGCCTTCTACGCCGAGTTTACCCAGGAGCTGGAGAAGGCCGACAAGGCGCCCGAAGAGGGCGGCATGCGTGCCAACCAGATGGTGATGACCGATATCGACTGCCCGGATTGCGGCCGCAAGATGGGGATTCGTACCGCCACCACCGGCGTGTTCCTCGGCTGCTCCGGCTATGCCTTGCCGCCCAAAGAGCGCTGCAAGAAGACCATAAACCTGGTCTCTGCCGACGAGTTTGTCTCCGCCACTGACGGCGAAGAGGCGGAAACCGAAGCGCTGCGCGCCAAGCACCGCTGCGGTGTCTGTGGTACAGCGATGGATGCCTACATCATCGATGACAGCCGCAAGCTGCACGTCTGTGGTCGCAACCCGGACTGCGATGGCTACGAGATCGAGAAGGGCCAGTTCAAGCTCAAGGGCTACGAAGGGCCGAGCATCGAGTGCGACCGTTGCGGAGCCGAGATGCAGCTCAAGAACGGCCGTTTCGGCAAGTACATGGGCTGCACCAACGAGACCTGCAAGAACACCCGCAAGATCCTGAAAAACGGCGACATCGCGCCGCCGAAGGAGGATCCGGTGCCGCTGCCGGAGCTCAAGTGCACCCAGTCCGATGCCCACTTCGTGCTGCGTGACGGGGCTGCCGGTCTGTTCCTGGCGGCCAGCAACTTCCCCAAATCTCGCGAGACCCGCGCGCCGCTGGTGGAAGAGCTCAAGCGCTTCAAGGAGCGCATCTCGGCCAAGCACAAGTATCTGGCTGGTGCCCCGCTCACTGATCCGGACGGCAACCCCGCCATCGTGCGCTTCAGTCGCAAGACCAAGGAGCAGTACGTGATGAGCGAGGTTAACGGCAAGGCGACCGGTTGGACTGCTCACTACGACAACGGTACCTGGCAAGAGAGTTTGCCAAAGGCTAAAAAAGCCTGATGAAAAGAGGCCCCGACAAGGGGCCTCTTTGCTTATGGATAGCGGTATACTGAGACAGCTGCAAGGAGTGCAGCTGTCGTCAATCGCGAAGTAGACAAGGAGGTTGAGATGGAGATTAACGAGATCCGGCCAGGCATGAGCTGCATGACCCGTGAAGGTGCGGCCTATGTGCTGGAGGTTGACCGGCAGAGCCTGCTGGTGCTGCTGCAGCGAGCGGATGAGACCATACCGGTGCAGGTGCGCAGCGACGAGATCCTGGCGCCGCTGGAGTGATCCGGCTGTGACCCCCTCAAAACGGCAGTAGAAAAAGCAGCTCGGCCAGATCGGGCTGCCATTGCCACTCCTTCATTCTGACCCGCCCACCGATCACCACGACTCCTTCTTGCTGCAGGCGTCCCGTCTGTTCGGCAAAGCCTGGCGACCCTTTCGGTAACGAGATGCTGCCCGCCGCGCCCAGTACCCGATGCCACGGCAGTACCTTGTCGGTTTCCCGCAGCACCTTGCCCACCAGTCTTGCCCGTCCGGGCAGCCCGGCCAGATCGGCCACCTGACCGTAACTGACCACCCGGCCTGCCGGGATCAGGGCGATGATCGCTTCGATACGGGCAGCTTTGTTCAATGGGGATGGACTTGATTCAATGCTCATAGACCCGATTCGTCAAAAACAACAGAAGCGCCATTGTGGCGCTTCTGTCATGAGGCTGGCAATGATTCAGCCGAAGGTCTGGCTAAGCCCCTTCAGTTGCTTGGCCCGTTCCAGCAGGGCCTGGCTGGAGTGATCGACATCCAGCATCTTCTGACTGTTGGCGTGGGAGTACTCGGAGATCTGGTGGATGCTGCGGCTGATCTCCTCCACGACCGCTTGTTGCTGCTCTGCAGCGGTGGCGATCTGGGTGGAGTGTTCGGTGACCAGCTCTATCTCTGCCAGCACGGTATGGAGGCTGCTGGCGCCCTGGCGGGTCATCTCGGCACATGCGCGGGTCTGTTGCAGGTTCTCCTGCATCATCCCCTTCCAGCGTCCCAGCGTGTGCTGGATCTGCTTGATGCTGCCCTGGATCTGCTCGGTCGCCTTGTGGGTGCGGGTCGACAGGGTACGCACCTCGTCGGCGACCACTGCAAAACCACGGCCCTGCTCCCCGGCGCGAGCGGCTTCGATGGCCGCGTTGAGGGCCAGCAGGTTCGTCTGCTCGGCGATGCCCTGGATCTCGCCCATGACACTGCCAATCCGTTCGGATTCGCTGGCGAGTTCTACCGCCGAGTTGAACGCCAGCTCAGCCTGTTTGGCGAGCTGTTCGATCTGTTGCTCGGTCTGGTTCAACTGCTGGTTGGTTTGTTCACAACGATTGCGAGCTTCGTTGACCTGACCGTTGGAGTCCTGAATGTTGCGGGCGATCTCGTGAGCTGTGTTGGCCATCTGAGTCATAGCCGTAGCCATCTGCTGGGTCTGGGCATCTTGCTCGTTAATATCGAGACAGGCCTGATGAGAGGCCTGCTTCAAATTGATGGCCAGGGTTTGCAGAGGTGCCGTGGCATCGTTGATCCGCCCCAACACGGTTCGGATGCGGGCCTGCAGCATCTTGATATGAAAATCGGCAATGGCGCCGGGGTTATCACCGGAGTAGACCAGTCGGGTCAGACTGTCGTATTCACGGCCCAGTTGCTGCAGATAGTGGGGCAGGGCAAAGAGCTCGCGCCAGTAGGCTCCGCCAAGAAGCAACAGGGGCAGCAGCATCAGCAGGACGGTCATGGCCCCTTGGCTGGCGAAGGCCCAGCCCATCATGCCGAGCAGCAGCAGGGTAATGGCCGGGGTGCGTACTCTGGCAAGAGAGGGAAGGTTGCTGCTGTTGCCGCGCTCGGCCTTGAGCAGGGCTTGGTAGGTCTGAGCGGCGATGCGCTTGAATTGGGGCTCGGGCTTGCAGCGTACCGACTGGTAGCCGCTGATCCTGTTGCCTTCATAGATGGGGGTCACATAGGCATCTACCCAGTAATAACGGCCATCCTTGCAGCGGTTTTTTACCATACCGCGCCAGGGTTTGCCCTCCTTGAGGCGGGCCCAGAGATCGGCGAAGGCGGCCTTGGGCATGTCGGGGTGACGTACCAGATTGTGGTTGTGTCCCACCAGTTCATCGACCGAGTAGCCTGCGATGTCGCAGAAGGCCGGGTTGGCGTAGGTGATCACCCCGCGCAGGTCAGTAGTGGATACCAGTTGTACGTCGGCAGGAAACTCCACTTCGCTATCCAGGGTATGGACATCTCTGCGGGCCATAGGAATACGCTCCGATGTTCTTGTTGATAATGTTGTCGTTGTTATTGTGGCAGATCTGGAGGTGGCCGCAGGCTCGCGCCAGCAGGAGGCAGACCAGCTTCATTGGGGGCTGGATTTTGCCAATAATGGCGGATGAATGGTAGGGGGAAGTTGATGTTTTGTTGGCTAATCGTAAAAAAGGCGGCCGATTGGCCGCCAAAGTAGAGACAACATTACCTCTGTGGCATCCGGTAGCGCACCTGCAACTGATCGAGGATCTGCAGCTGGCCCGGCAGGCGGGCGGCGAAGTGCTCCCAGCCCTTGTGGGCGGGATCGCTCCAGGCCACCTCGGCCGTGGCCAGCATACGCGGGAACAACATGTAGTCGAGACGATCACGGCTGGTGATCAATTCTGACCACAAGGGGCTCAGCACCCCGAGGATGTTATCGTTGGCATGGAAATCGGCTGGGGCAGGGTCACACGAGTAGATCTGCTCCAGATTGAGGGTACCCGCCCAGTAGAGGCCGGGTTCATGAATATCGGCGCTCCAGGCGAGATCGAGATAGAGGAACTGGGCGGGCGCCATCACCACCGGATAACCGGCCGCGGCAGCATCCAACCCCGCCTGAAAGCTGGTCCAGGCACAGATGGCCGCTTTGCGGCTCACCTTGTCGCCATGCAGGATCTCCTCCCAGCCGATCATCTGTTTGCCTCTGGCGGCCAGATAGCGTTGGCAGTGGCGCAGCAGATGGCCCTGCAGCTCTCTGCAGTCGGCGTAGCCCTGTTCGGTCATCAGCAGTTGGCAGGCGGGGCTGTCGGTCCAGACCCCGGTCGGCACCTCGTCACCCCCCATGTGGATCTGCGGGCCGGGGAAGAGCTCGCACACCTCGTCCAGCACGGCCTCCAGGAAGCGGTAGGTGCCGGGCAGGGCGGGGTTGAGCACGTTGTCATCAAAATGCTGAACCGAGCGGTAGCGGGAGTGATCCGCCGTTTCGATCAGCAACTCGGGCAGCGCCTTGATGGCGGCGTGGCAGTGGCCCGGGATGTCGATCTCGGGAATGACGGTGATGCCGAGCTCACTGGCATAGTTCACCAGCTCCTTCACCTCGCTCTGGGTGTAGTAGCCGCCATAGGGCTCGGCGCCGCCGCTGAGCTGGGGGCCGATCGCCAGAGCGTGGCCGCGCCAGGCACCCACGTCGGTCAGCTCCGGGAAGGTCTTTATCTCGAGTCGCCACCCCTCGTCATCGGTCAGATGCCAGTGGAAGCGGTTGAACTTGTAGAGGCTCATCAGCTTGAGCAGGCGCTTGATGGTGGCCGGAGTGTGGAAGTGGCGGGCGCAGTCGAGAAAAATGCCGCGAAAGCCAAAGCGCGGGGCATCCTCCAGCGTGATGCAGGGCAGGCTCTCCCCATGTTGCAGATACCACTGGGCTAGCGTCACCAGCCCATGGCGCCAGCCCGTTTCGTCGGCGGCGGCAATTACCACCTCCTGCGGCGTGATGGTGAGTTGGTAGGCTTCAGGGGCCAGCTTGGCCTCGGTCAGCCGGATTTCAGCGTCGTGATCCTGCTCCAGTGCCAGCGATGTGAGCTCGTTGAAGTGGGCCAGCAATTTCGGCACATCGCGGGGGGCGCTGACATGAGCCCGCTCGGCCAGCCGGAAGTTCCCCTCCAGCAGCACCAGATGGGCCGGTTGCGGCACAATGCCGGGCAGGGACTCGACATCCGGCAGGTCGGGGCGGGTTACCGGCGGGTTCTCCAGTCCGAGATCCTGAGCTGCCAGCGTCACCGGCAGCAGTTGGGCACCCGTGGTCGCCTCCGGCAAGCTGAGGAAAAAGCCCTGCGGCATGTCGGAGAGCTTCTTGATGGGCGTCTGGCGGCAGCAAAAGCGCAGCTCGCAGCTGTCAGCGTTCGGGACAATCACCTTGTAGCTGCCGCTCTGGCGCTCCAGCTCGCCCCCTTGCAAGGAGTCGGGGTCGATATGGCGAGCCAGACAGAAGTGCAGCTTCCACCGGGTATCCGGCATGCGGGATAGGGTGAAGGTGAACCAGACATCCTCGCCGTCACGTCGGGCGACCTGGGTGTGGATCAGGGGTGTAGACATGGAAAATCCTCTGATTGGGCAAACAGGATGGCGCCATCGAGCGCATCTGCCTGGGGGGGGATCAGGTTGAGCTGGCCGAGACGGGGAGCGAGGCGGGTACCAATCCCCCCCAGCAGGGCGATCTGTCTGGCACCCAGCTGGGTCATTCCCTCCAGCATGATCCGCAGCTGTTCGCAGGTTTCGTCCAGCAGCTGATTGGCGAGCTCGTCGCCATCGCTGGCGGCATCGAATACCCAGGGGGCAAAGTGGCCATAGTCCGCCGGAATGGCGCGGGCGGCCCAGCGAACCACCTCGGCCTGATCCCGCTTGAAGCGATCCATCAGGCGGATGGCGAGGGTGCTGGGGGGCAGAATGCCATCGTGGCAGAGCAGGGATTGCTGGATGGCGCGCAGCCCCAGCCAGGCGCCGCTGCCTATGTCTGAAATGGGGAAGCCGCGGCCGGAGCAGGTGCGGATCTGCCCCTCTTGATAGACCAGCCCCACCGAGCCGGTACCGGCGATCAGAATGGCTCCCTCACGGCCGCCAAAGGCGCCGAGGCAGGCACCGAAGGCATCGGAGGTGAGCCTGACGCTGGCGAAGGGGAAGGGCATCTCGAGCAGGGCGTGATAGCAGTCGGCCAGCTCGGCGGAGGCGAGCGCCAGCCCGACCCCCATCTGCTGTTCGCTCTCGATGCCGAGCCCGGCGGCAAGGCGGGCGCTGGCGATGGCGGCCAGCACATTGGCGTGGGCATGGGGGATGCCCAGCTCCAGATTGGAGCCGGCCGCGCGCCCCTCTCCGAGCAGTTTGCCCGCCCGATCCCGAATGCGGGCGCGGGTGTGGGTGCCCCCGCCATCGACGCCGACCCAGAACTCAATCATGGCGACCTCCATTTCCCTGCGCACTCTGCCAGCTGATGGCCAGGGCGAACCAGGCGGCGTGAGGGATCCACTGCTCGCCCCAGCGCCAGTTCTGATCCAGCCGATCCTTGTACTCCTCCGGAATAAAGGCCACCTCATTTTCGTCATCGAATCCGGCGGTGATGCCGTTGCAGATCCCCCCGAGCGCATTGGGATACCCGGCGGTATAGGCGGGGTTGTTGATGCCGTGGCCCGCCAGCATGCAGGCGTTGAAGGGGTTTTGCCCGAGGATCCAGTCGAGTTGGCGCTGACCGTAAGTGATGAGCGGCTGGCTCTGGCGGGGGAAGTGGCGGGCGCCAGCAAAGGCCATGGCCGCCAACGATGCGAGGCGGGCATTCTCCCCCTGCCACCAGTAACCGGATTCGTTGTTGTGGGGCATAAAGAAGCTGACGCGCGGTGCTTCATCCACCCCTTTGACATATTGGCGGGCGAGGGCGAAGGGGTTGCCCGCGCGGGCGCAGAGCGCCAGCTCGGCGGCCAGCGCCTGCTCCACCACGGTTTGTACCCTAGCCTTGTATTCCTGATCCGGCTCTATGCCCAGATATTCCAGCAGCGCCAGCACCGGCAGACCAGCTTCTGCGGCGTGGTAGTAGGGGCGCGAGCCATCCTCGTTGGCCGACCAGTAGTGACCCAGCTCAGGATGAGGGCGCTGGCGGGCACAGAGCTTGCTGGCGCGGGCTCTCGCCTCATTCAGCCACTCGGCGCCGAAGGTGCGGGTCAGCTCCACCGCCGCGAGCAGGGCGCAGTAATCGTCGATGATGTTCTCGACCCCGTCATCGAGGTAGGCAAGGTTGTGTTCACGCAGATGCAGGTAGCCGCGTTTGGCGGCCTCGGCGTAGCGGCTGGCATCGAAGTCGCCACTGACGCTCTCGCGGGCGGCGCGGGCCAGCGCGGCGATGGCCATGCCGCCCCCTTGGCGAAAACCCGCCTGCCAGTTGGCGGACTTGAGCCCCTGCTGGGTGGCATAGGCGCATAGCTCGCGCTGCTCCGGGTCCTTGCTCCACTTGTCGAACAGGGTCATGTAGAAGAAGCCCGACTCATCCTGCATCCGGCAGAGGAAATCGGCGCCGTGCAGCGCCTCGTCATTGAGCCGCTTGCAGAGGTTCACCCCGTCGATATCGCGGCGCGGGGCCAGCAGTTCCCTGCACTTGAGCAGAGCCCACACCACCATGGGGGTCTGCTGGGGGTTGAGGTAGTTGGCGTAGGAGAGGTGGCTCAGGTACTTGCTCATGTCGCCGCTGGCATCGAACCAGCCGCCGTGGACATCTTTGTGCTGGTCGGTGCCAAACAGGCGGGCGCTGCGGTCGGCCCGATCGAAGGTGCCGCTGGCGCGCTGCCCCTTGAAGTAGTGAATAACGTCCGAGAGGCAGCGGCTGGCCAGCAGATCCTGGCCGATGGCAAAGCGGGTCGAGCGGACAATGCCTTGGGCAGTGATCGCCTCCAGCCGATAGTGGCCGGGCTCCTTGAAGGCGGAGAAGTCGGCACGCCAGTAAGCGCGGCCTTGCCAGCCTGGGACGCTGCCAGCCGGTTGCAGCGGGGTTTCAAACAGGATCTGGCCATCATCAAGGCGTTGCAGCCTGACATAGCCGCCGAGATCAGGGGCGGGGGAGGTTTGCAACAGGGCGACCTTGTGTCCGTCGCACTCGTAGCCCACCTGATTGATCAAGAGTTCCATCAAGGTATTACTCCTGTGGTTCACCGCCGGGCGGTGAGGCACATCACGGGGCTGTGGCCGCCCCATATCGAGGCATGGCCGGACAGGGTTGTCCGGCCGGTTCAAGGCTTACCCTCACTCGTAGAGGTAGCAGCGCACGAAGTGGTTGTCGGCAAGCTTGGTGATGGGGGGCAGCGCCTCCTTGCAGCGGGGCATCGCCTGATTGCAACGCCCGGCAAAGGGGCAACCGCAGGATTCCGGCGTCCAGAGCGGGATCTCCCCCTTGCGGCCTCCTTCCAGCTCGGCGTGGATGCTTTTCTCCGGATCGGGCACAGCCGAGATGAGCAGCTGGGTGTAGGGGTGCTGCGGGTGGTGCAGGATCTCGTCCACCTCGCCCCACTCCACCATGTGCCCTACATACATCACCGCCAGATCTTCCGCCACATAGCGGGCGGTGGCGATGTCGTGGGTGATGTAGAGCATGGAGACGCCGAGCTCGTTCTTCATCTGCTCCATCAGGTTGAGGATGCCGATGCGAATGGAGACGTCGAGCATGGAAGTCGGCTCGTCCGCCAGCACCACTTCCGCCTCCACCGCCAGATTGCGGGCGATGTTGACTCGCTGGCGCTGGCCGCCGGAGAGCTGGTGCGGATACTTGGCCGCCGTTGCTTTGGCAGGGGTCAGGCCGACCTTCTCCAGCAGGGCGTAGACCATGTCGGGCAGCTCTTTCTTGTCGATCACCTTGCTGTGCAGCAGCAGGGGGCGGGCGATGTGGTGATAGATGGTGTGGGTCGGGTTGAGCGAACCGAACGGGTCTTGCCACACCATCTGCACGCTCTGGCGATAGTCGAGCAGGGCGGTGCCCTTGTTGAACTCCTCCAGATCGTGGCCGCGATAGAGGATGCGCCCGGCACTGAGCTTGTACATCTTGGCGATGATCTTGGCGATGGTGCTCTTGCCGGAGCCGGACTCCCCGACCACCGCCAGGGCGCGGCCCCGGTGCAGGTTGAAGGTGATGTCGGAGAGTGCCCGCATCTTGCCACTCTTGATGGCATTGGAGTTGATGGGGAAGTCCTTGTAGAGGTGCTGGACTTCGATGATGGGTGCATCGGTTTTGGCGATTTGCATGACAGACATCCTTAACAGCCAGCGGCCTTGTCCAGATAGATCACGGAATCTTGTTGCAGTCCCTGCTCCTCATAGAGGTGGCAGGCGGTCTGTTGCCCGGGGCGGATCTCGGCCAATTTGGTGTACTCCTGACGGCAGCGATCGTGCACCTTGCCGCAGCGGGCCTGAAAGCGGCAGCCGACCGGCACCTCCAGCAGGTTGAGCGGTGTGCCCGGGATCCCTTCCAGCACCTTCTTCGGTCCGTGCAGGGGCGGGAAGGAGTTGCCGAGCCCTCTGGTATAGGGGTGTAGCGGCGCGGTCAGGATCGCCTTGGAAGGAGCCACCTCCACCAGCTCACCGGCATACATGATGCCGATGCGATCGCAGAACTCCACCATCAGGGAGAGGTCGTGGGTGATGAACAGAATGGAGAAGTTGAACTTCTCTTTCAGGGCATAGACCTTCTGCAGGATCTCCCGCTGTACCACCACATCGAGCGCCGTGGTCGGCTCATCCATGATGAGCAGCTCAGGGTTGAGCGCCATGGCGATGGCAATCACCAGCCGCTGGCGCATGCCGCCGGAGAACTGGTGCGGGTAATCCTTGAGCCGGCTCGGGTGGATATCGACGATGGTGAGCAGCTCCTGGGCGCGCTTGATCGCCTCGTAACGGGTCATGCCGGGGTTGTGGGCCAGCAGCACGTCGCAGAACTGCTCCTCCATCCGCAGCACTGGGTTCAGGGCGTTCATGGCGGACTGGAACACCACCGACACCTGTTGCCAGCGGTAGGAGCGCAACCGTTCGTCGTTGTAGTGGAGGATATTCTCCCCCTTGAACAGGATCTCGCCACCGCTGATATAGGCGGGCGGCTTGTGCAGCCGGGCCACCGAGAAGGCGACGGTGGATTTGCCGCAGCCCGACTCACCGGCGAGACCGAAGATCTCGCCCTGTCTGATATCGAAGCTCACCGAGTTGACGGCGCGCACGTCGCCATTTTCGGTGATGTAGTCGACGCAAAGATTGCGTACTGACAGCAGGGGATGCTTGTTCATGCTGTCTTCTCCTGTGCGGCAGAGAGTGGTGTTGCGACCGGTGTTGCAAGTTTCTTCCAGCGGCTCAGCCCTTTATGGGAACGCAGCTGCGGGTTGGCAATCTCGTCGATGGCGAAGTTGAGCAGGGCCAGACCGGCACCCAGGGTGGCGATGGCAAAGCAGGGCGCCAGGATCTCCCACCAGGCGCCGACCAGAATGGCGCTGGAGGTCTGGGCGTTGTAGAGCATGATGCCCCAGCTCACCACGGTCGGGTCGCCGAGACCCAGGAACTCCAGGGTCGCTTCGGTGACGATGGCGTAGATGATGGAGCCGATAAAGCTCACCCCGATGATGGAGATGAGGTTGGGCAGGATCTCCACCAGAATGATGCGCCAGGCCGGCTCGCCCAGCACTTCGGCGGCGATGACGAACTCCTTCTCGCGCAGCGCCAAGGTCTGGGCCCGGATGACCCGCGCGCCATAGGCCCACGAGGTCAACCCTATTATCACGGCAATCACCGCCGGTGACGCCTCCCCGATAAAGCTCGCCAGCACCAGTAGCAAGGGGAGGTTGGGGATCACCAGCACCACGTTCATCAGGAAGGTGAGGCACTCATCCACCAGACCGCCGAAGTAACCGGCGGTGATGCCGATGGCGACGGCAAGGGTGCAGACCAGCAGGCCTGCGCTGAAGCCTACCAGCAGCGAGATACGGGCACCGTTGGTGAACTGGGCCCAGATATCGTGGCCCATGCGGGTTGAACCCATCACGAACTCGGCACTGGGCGGCTGGTGCGGGCGAGCCACCCGTTTGGTCGGCTCGTTGCTGGCCAGAATGGGGGCAAAGAGGGCCATCAGCACGAAGGCAACCACGATGGCGAGGCCACAGGCAGCCTTCTTGTTGCCCAGCAGGATTTTGAGAATGGTCGGCATACGCATCTTATTTGCCTCCTGTACGCAGACGGGGATCCAGGAAGACGTAGAGCACGTCGGCCAGGAAGTTGAAGCTGAGCATGGTGATGGTCATGATGAGCAGCTGCCCCTGAATGAGCGGGTAGTCGCGGGCCAGAATGCCCTGATAGAGGGTCAGGCCCAGGCCGGGATAGTTGAAGATAACTTCGGTGATGAGAGAGCCACCGATGACGAAGCCGAGCGCCATCGATAGGGCGGTGACGCTGGGCAGAATGGCGTTGCGGGCGCCGTAGTTGAAGATCACCCGGTTGCTGGAGAGCCCCTTGGCCTTGGCCATGGTGATGTAATCCTCGCCCAGCAGGTTGATCATGTTGTTGCGCATGGTGATAAGAAAGCCCCCCACCTGTACCACGGCCAGGGTCAGCACCGGCATGATGGCGTGGGTCATGATGCTCTTGATGTGCTCCCAGCCCCAGTCAGCCTTGATCTCCGGGCTGTAGGCGTAGCCGATGGGCAGCCACTCGAGGCTGACCCCGAACAGGAACAGGGCGAGCAGGGAGACCACCACTGGTGGAATGGCCTGCATCACCAGGGTGAGCGGGGAGAGAATGCTGTCCATCCGGCCGCCGCGATACCAGGCGGCGAAGATGCCGACGATGGAACCGATGGAGAAGCTCAGGATGGTGGAGGTGCCGACCAGAAACAGGGTCCAGCCGATGGCACGGCCCAGCACGTCAGAGACCTGCTGCGGGTAGAAGCGCACCGAGGTGCCGAGATCCCAGGTGAAGACACTCTTCACATAGGTAAGAAACTGGGTACCGATGGGGCCGTCGACAAAGCCAAAGGTGGCTTTGAGGGCTTCCAGGGCGGCGGGTTCCATCATGGCGCCAGCGCGGGCAAACATCACGGAGACAGGATCCCCTGGCATGGCACGGGGTAACAGGAAGTTGATGGTGGCGGCTACCAGAAAGGCAACCAGGTAGAAGGAAAAGCGTCTCAGTATGAATCCCATGATGGTACCTTTTACTGCAAGTCTGCCCCGCGTCGGGTATAGCTACCCCAATCCCGGCAAAACCGGGCAAGAAGGGGATTAACGGGGAAGATGGCCCCCCGCAGGGGGCCGGGATTGTTTAGCTGTTTGGCTTGAGGGACAACACGTGCAGCAGACGCTCAGGGGTGTCCGGGTGGAGCTGAGGTTTGGCTACCGGGTTATCAGCACTGAACCAGCCGTTGAAGCGCTTGGTGCTGTACTCATACCAGGTCGGGTTGTTGAAGACCGGAATGATGGTCTGGTTGGCACCAACACGATCCTGGATAGCGAACATGATCTCCTTCTGCTTGGCCGCATCGGCGGTCTGGGTGAAGTCATCGATCAGCTTGTCGAGCTCGGGATCCTTGTAACGGGGCGCGGCGAAGCGGTTGCCACGGTCGCCCATGTTGCGGGAGTGGAACGCAGTCTCGAAGTACTTGTGCGGGTTGGCACCGGCAAAGTAACCCTGCAGGGCGACGTCGAAGTCACCGGTGATCAGGTTCTCGGTCCAGACGGTTGCTTCCGGGGTGGCGGTTTTGGCGTTCAGGCCCAGTGCCTGCAGCCCTTCTACACCGATCTGTACTGTGTTGACCCAGTCGGTCCAGCCATTCGGCACCAGTACCTTGAACTCGATCTTTTTGCAGCTCGGGGTGTCGAGGAACTTGTCGCCGTCACAATCCTTGTAGCCTGCCTCTTTCAGCAGGGCCTTGGCCCCTTCCAGATCGAACTTGTTGTACTTGCCGTACTTCTTGTCCACTTCCGGGTTGTTCCAGGAGTCAAAGGCTTTGCCCAGACCTGACGGGTACTCGTTGACGGTGGGGTAGCCGTAGCCCGCGATATCCACCATGGACTGGCGGTCCATCGCCATGGAGAAGGCGCGGCGGAAGTTGATGTCGTTGAAGGCTTCGTTATTGCCCGGGTTCTTGGTCTGGAAGTTGACGTTGAACGCCACGGTACCGGAGGCCGGGAACCAGTATTTGTTGTTCTTCGGATCGTTGCCGACGTAGAGGCGCTCGATATCCGGTACGAAGGAGCCGAACCAGTCGATGTCACCCTTCATGACAGCAGCCAGCACCTGGTCGTTGGTGGCCATCTGCGGCATACGCAGACAGTCGATGGCGAGGTTGGCGTTATCCCAGTAGTGCGGGTTGCGGCACTGGGTATAGAGCTGGGCGGAGAAGTTGTCCACTTCGGTGAAGGGGCCAGTACCAACCGGCTTGTCGTTGGTGAAGGCAACCGGATCTTTCACCGATTTCCACTGATGCTCCGGCACGATTGGTACCAGCACCAGATCGTTCACCACGTTGGTGTTGACCTCGGTCAGGTTGAATTTGACCTTGTTGGGGGCCAGCTTCTCGACGCTCTTGATCTGGGTCCAGATTGAGCGCTCATCCAGCGCCTTGTTGGCCTTGACCAGATTGAAGGAGAAGATGATGTCATCGGCATCAAAGGCTTCGCCGTCAGACCACTTCACGCCGTCACGCAGATCGAAGGTGACGGATTTCAGGTCATCGCTGAACGCATAGTTGGTGGCCAGACGATAGACGGGTTTGCCCCCTTGCATATCGTTGAAGATCACCAGCGGTTCATAGATGAAGTGACGGGTGGTGTGCAGCAAGCCCGCTTGCAGGAAGGGGTTGAAGTTCTTGACCCAGGCGGTTTCCTGCTGTGCGACCATGGTCAGCACGGTTTTGTTTTCTGCGGCCATGGCGTTACCGGCGGCACCGGCAAGCATCATGGTTCCCAGCATTACAGCGGTAGAGATTTTGGATACTTTGGCAAGCATATGTTTTCCTTTCTTATTTTTTGGCATTCCCGAGGGTTCGCCTTGTTTTGTGTGAGCACCGGTTTCGCATGCTGATGAAATCGGCCCTCTGTGTTGGTCAGGTGTCTAACCTTTGTCGTTCTGTTTTCCAACGCCCTAAGCAAACCAGAATTAACAGGAAAACAACAACTATTGATTTCGTTGTTTTCGTAAAAATTGACGGTGTTACGTCAATCTCGTCAAAATCGATTTTTATCTTTTTAAAATCATTAATTTGCGTTATTTGCTTTCGCGTAAAAAGTGGCTGTGAAAATGGCGTATATGACAAATTTGTGAATTGGATCTGCTCTCGGTTTCGGGGTTGTGCGGGGCTTTGTTTTGCATAAAAAGAAACCAGATTGCCAATTGTGATCCGGCGCCCGTTTAGGGCGCCGTGTCACGGTTTGCGGTTGGCGAGTTGACGCAGGGTCTGTGCGCTGTGCTGCAACTGCTGGCGCTGGTGGTCATTGAGCGGGCAGTGGCCCAGCACATACTCGGTGGTGGCCACCACCGTCTTCCAGCGTGGTGACTTGGGCAGGGTGTCCAGACTCAGGTATTTGTCGAGGGTGCGGGTCTGCGGGCTGGATCTGTCCATATAGACCCGCCACAGCTTGCTCTTCTCTGCCAGCACGATTTTGCCCTTGCCGGTCCCCTGCTGCCAGGCATCCAGGGTGAGCTGCATGGTCTCTACCAGCGCACGGCGCAGCGGCTCGTCATCCTGCTGGCGAATGAGGTCGTCGGCCAGCGAACGGAACTCGCCACCCAGGCGGCTCAGCTCGCCCAGCAGCTGTTCATCTTCGATGATGGCTTGCCGCGAGAGGTTCTTGAGGGCGTTCTCCAGCGCCATTATCCGGTTCTCATCCTGACGCAGCTCGGTACTCAGAGTGAGGGCGAAAGCGGCCTGTCCTCCGAGCGCGATGGGCAGAGCGCGGGCGTTGAGTACATCTTTTTGCCCGGCCACCAGAAATTCCAGATTGTGTTCCCGCTCGCTGGCAAGGTCGGGCCACTGCTGTTGCAGCGGGGTGGCGAGCCACTCATTGAGGGGCTGCCCCTCCATGGCTTCCGGCTCCTGCCCCAGCAGGCGTGCCAACACCCTGGAGGCAAACAGCACTGTGCCCTGCTCGTCGATAAAGATCATGGGGTCGGCCCCTTCGCCGAGCAGGGCCAGCAGCCGCTGCTGATCCTGATGCAGTCGATCCTGCAGGGTGAGGCGATGTTCGATCTCCTGCTTCAATAGCCGGTTCTCTACCAGCGAGGCGCGTCCGGCCTTGGCCTCCAGCAGTGCCTTGACCCGGGCAAATAGCTCCTCCTTGCAGAAGGGTTTGACCAGATAGTCGTTTGCTCCGGCTCCAAAGCCCTCCTCGATATCCTTGGGTTGGTTAAGGGCGGTGAGCAGCAGCACCGGCAGCATATCTTTCGGGTGCTGCTGGCGCAGGCGGCGGCAGACGTCAAAACCGGAAAGGGTCGGCATCATCACATCGAGCAGGATGAGGTCCACCGGCTCCTCGGCCAGCTTGGCCAGCGCATCGTGGCCATCGCTGCTGGGCAGGATGCGGTAGCCGCAGGGCTGCAGCAGATGGCGCAGGATGTGCAGGTTGATGGGCTCGTCATCCACCACCAGAATGAGCGGCGCACCCTCGGGGGGAGGGGGCAGATCGTCGCTCTCCCAGTCAGGCAGGATCAGCGGTTGCTGGCGCACCAGCTGATGCTCGATCTGGCGGCTGTCGAGAGTCAGATTGGCCGCTTTGCCGGTGGCAAGGGGCAGGGTAAAGGCGAAGGTAGAGCCGACGCTCGGCTCACTCTCGACAAACAGCTCGCCCCCCATCAGGTGCACCAGCTGGCGGGTGATGGAGAGACCAAGGCCGGCTCCCTGCTTGCTTACCTCCGGGCTCATCTGCACCAGCGGCTCGAAGATGTGCTCCAGATGATCGGGGGCGATGCCGATGCCGGTATCGGTGACCTTGATGCGCAGGAAGTTGTTCTCGACCATGGCGCTGAGCACCACCTTGCCCTGCGGCGTGTACTTGATGGCGTTACCCACCAGGTTGTAGAGCACCTGTTCGAGCCGCTGTTCGTCGGCCAGCACCGGCGGCAGTTCGGCCGGGCTGATATCCACCAGAGTGAGGGGTTTGGCCTGCACCAGATGCTGGCAGAGATCCAGCACCAGCCGGATCACCCCTTTTGATGAGACGGGTTGTGAGTGGATCTCCAGCTGGCCGTAGCGCATCTGGTGGTAGTCCAGCAGATCGTCAACCAGACGGGCCAGGCCGTCGGCGCTCTTGATGATGAGGCCGAGCTGTTTTTGCTGCCCTTCGGTCAAATCCTGCTGGCTGGCGAGCATCGACTCGGCCATCCCCTTGATACCGTGAATGGGGGTGCGCAGCTCGTGGGAGGTGTTGGCCAGCAGTTCATCCTTGAGCTTGTCCGCCTGCTGCAGGCTGAGGTTCTGCTTGTGGGTCAGCTTGACCTGCTGTTGCAGCTCCTGGGTCTGCTGTTCGATCAGTTCGATCTTGTCCTTCACCGAGCGCTGCATATGGCGAAATGCCTCGGCCAGCCGGTCGATATCATCACCGGTGCGCTCGATGGCGATGGGGTGATCCAGCGCGCCGTCGGCCACCTGCTCGGCCGCTTCGGTCAGGGAGCGCAGCGGCGCCGTGATGGAGTGGGAGAGCCAGCGGGAGAAGAGGATCAGCAGCAGTACCGAGCCTGCACCCAGCACAATCACCAGAGTTTCCAGCTGGCGGATCGGGGCATAGGCTTCCCGGGTGGAGATCTCGGCAATAAACGCCCACTCGGTGTCGAATACCTTCACCTGGGTGTAGGCGGCCAGCACCTCGTCATCCTGATAGGAGTGGAACAGCCCGACCCCCTGCTCGCCGGAGAGCGTCTTGGTGATGAGGGGCGTTTGCAGCGGCCGGAAATTGGGGCTGAAGCTGTTCTCGACGCTGAACTGTGGTGCCAGCCAGGCATCGGCGCGCATCCGCTTGTCCGGGCCGATCAGTATGGTCTCGCCGGTCTCGCCCAGCCCCTCCCGCTCCGCCATGATCTGGTTGAGCTTGTCCGGCAGCAGCTCGAAAATCACCACACCGCGCACATAGTCGTACTGCATCACGGGGGCCGCCATGTAGGCAACCACCTGCCCGGTCAGCTCGTTGCGGCCAAAATCGGTGAACTCGAAGATCTGCTGCGGCTTCTGGCCGCCATCAAGGCGGCGTTTGATCTTGGCAAAGGTCTGGCCCAAGCCACTGCCCTGATAAGGTCCGGAGAGCAGATTGGTGGCAAAGTTAGGGTGCTTGGTGACCGAATAGACCACATCACCGTTGAGGTCCACCAGAAAGATGTCGCTGTAGTTGGACTTGCGCACCATGTCGGCATAGCCGCGATGAAAACGCTGGTGTACCCGGCCATACATCTCGTCGGCGAGGATAAGCGCCGTGATGGAGGGTTCGATCTCCACCTGACTGTCCGGTTTGCGCAGTTGATCCCAGGAGCCGGGCAGATAGCGGGCCTGAGCACGGCTGCGGGCCTCCTGCGGTGTGGTGCCCAGCTTCTCGAAGGCGCCGGTAAAGCCATAGAAACGGCCGATACTGTTGCCGGCGAAATCCTGCTGGGAGAAGTTGATGATCTGCTCTTTGAGGTTGTTGAAGTAATCCTCGAGTTGACTCTTCTTGATATTACGGACGGAGACCAGATGGTTGGAGGTCTGGGTGGTGAGATCCTTGCCGTGGCTGTATAGGAAGAAGAGGGTGATGACCAAAAAGGGCACCATGCCCAACATGAAAAAAGCCAGCATTAACTGCGGCCTGAGCCCACGAAGCGTGAAGATCCATTTCATCTTGTGATTTTCAATTGAGAATCCGGTTATTAAGCCGCTCAAGTCTCGAACGAAAGCGTAATCATTTCAACGACTTTATCCCAAATTCGCTTGGTGGGTCACAGCTGGCTGGAGAAAAATGCAGCAAGGCGTTTAAACCCTGAGCAAACAGTCTGCATCAGGGCTTAAATTGCGAAAAAGGGGTTGTGCTGGCGCTCGTGGTACGTATAATGCGCCTCGTTGTCAGGCAACTGGCACCAAAGCAGTAACGCGGGAATAGCTCAGTTGGTAGAGCACGACCTTGCCAAGGTCGGGGTCGCGAGTTCGAGTCTCGTTTCCCGCTCCAATTTTCCATCACACCAACGGTGGAACTCACTTTCAAGACAATCAGTCTTGTCAGCATGGCGCGTTAGCAAAGCGGTTATGCAGCGGATTGCAAATCCGTTTAGTCCGGTTCGACTCCGGAACGTGCCTCCATCTTCTCTCTGTTCATCTCAATCATCACTCTTCGAGTCTGAGCCTTGGTCAGTATCCTTGCTGTACCAGTAACTGTTCGCAGCCAGCCTGTTTCCACTCGCGCTCGAGATAGTGGCTCACATCCGCCATGTTTTGCCCCCGATATTGAAACTGCACCTCGGCACTGTGCTGGTTGAGATCCGCAATCCGTTGCTTCAGTGTGCCGCATTGCCACAGGCTGACGGTGGGCACGCCCCGTTCGGCCAGCACGATGGCATCTTCCCGATTCAGTTGCCACTCCTCCAGTTGTGCCCGTGTCAGGGCAACCATCAGCACCAACAGTGCCACTTCCGGCAGTTTCATGCGTGTCTCCCTACTGCATGTTTTTCCCCTGATAACTGTGGCAAAGCGCACGATTTTCGCAAGTTTGTTAACTGTTGGTTAATGACGTAACCCGTTTTCAGTATTTCCCGTTTTTCACCATTTTTTTATAAAAAAATGCGTTGGTGATGTAGTAATCCTACATGGAGTGGGGTAATCTTTGCTCAGTGGTCTTACCAGTAAGGAGTTACATCATGTTTCATCCCTTTTCCCTGACTCAGATTATTCTTCGTCGCATTTATGTATTGCTGGTGGGTATTCTGGCTTTCCCCGTGATGCTGTTTCGCAGCGATCGTGCCCGCTTCTACAGCTATCTGCACCGGATCTGGAATAAAACCAGCACCAAACCGGTTTGGCTCAAAATGAGCGAGCGTGGCGAGCGGATCTTCTACTAAACCCCATTCGCACCATGTGCAAAAAAAGAGACAGCCAAAGCTGTCTCTTTTTTTATCTGCTTGCCGCAACTCCTGGCTCCCACCCCCCCCTCCCGCTTGTTGAT
Organism: Aeromonas sp. JL9; assembly: GCF_024436075.1. NCBI lineage: Bacteria > Pseudomonadati > Pseudomonadota > Gammaproteobacteria > Aeromonadales > Aeromonadaceae > Aeromonas > Aeromonas sp. JL9. The sequence goes on from NZ_JANFNV010000022.1 coordinate 22,560, forward strand.
TTCTTGTTTCTTGCAAGTTGCATCCAGCCCTGCCTGTTGGCGGGGATTTTTTATGTCTGACATATCTCTTTTGATGGAAGCAGTGAAGAAGATTAACGGAGTGAACGCACCATATGGCACTTTCCTCGTTCATTAACGGGTGGTCGTCGAGAAATTTTCAATGATGAAATAGCTGTTTAAAATCAATCAATTGAGTGTCTGTCTTTGGGTTTTTTAACTCTTTTTGTGTTTTTTTGAAAGGGAATATCCCGTTTGCCGGTTCTATTGCAGGTACCCGGTTGCGACAAATCGGGGATATCAGCAACATCCAACGACATCAAAAGGAACATGAACATGAATGTTAAAAAAAGCACTGCTATCGTCTCCGCCATGACCGGTCTGCTGGCGCTGGGCGCCCAATTTATCGCGGCGCCAGCCATGGCTGCCGATGAAAAGGAGAAGTGCTACGGCGTGGTCAAGGCCAGCAAAAATGACTGTGCGACCAAGAGCAGCTCCTGCGCCGGTACAGCCAAGGAAGATGCTCAGGGTGATGCCTTTGTGGTGATGCCCAAAGGGCTGTGCGAGAAGCTGGTCGGCGGTTCGCTGCAACCCAAGTAAGAGACATCGGGCAGGGGATGGCCAATGGGTCGCCCCCTGCATCTTCTCTGATTGGCGAAAGCGAGTCTTGCGATGAACCCTTTGATTGGTATCGGATTACGCACTCCCCATTACGATGAGATCCGGCAAACCCTGCCGGCAGTCGGTTGGCTGGAGGTGCACAGTGAAAATTACTTCGAACGGCACAGCCAGGGTTTTCAGGTGCTCGCCGAACTGGCGCAACACTACCCCGTCAGTCTTCACGGCGTTGGCATGTCCCTCGGTTCTGCCGACCCGCTCGATCCGCACCATCTGCAGCAGTTGTCGACACTGGCCGCGGCGATCAAACCGGTACGGATCTCCGAACATCTCAGCTGGGGCAGCATTGGCGGGCGTTATTTCAACGATCTGCTGCCGGTGCCCTATACCCGCGCCTCCCTGCGCAACATGAGCGACAAGATCCAGCTGGTACAACAGACCCTGGGTTGCCGCATGTTGATTGAAAATCCCTCCTCCTATCTGCAACTGCCCGGGGAGATGAGCGAGTGGGAATTTCTGGCCGAGCTGCAGCAGCGCAGCGAGTGCGGCATCCTGCTCGACCTCAACAATCTCTATGTCAGTGCCTTCAATCACGGTTTCTCTTGCGATGAGTATCTGGCGGCGATCGATCTCGCCACTGTCGGGGAGATCCATCTGGCCGGTTATACCGAGAAGCAGCTGCCGAAAGGCTCCCTCTATATCGACACCCACAGCGCCCCTGTGGTGGAGCCGGTCTGGGAACTCTATCGTCAGATCTGCCGCAAGCAGGCCATTCCCACCCTGATTGAGTGGGATCTCGAGATCCCGCCGCTGCCGGTCTTGCTGGCAGAGGCAGCGCAGGCCAGCGCCATTCTGGATGAGGCGTGCGCCATGAGTGCACCACGGGAGGTAGCCCATGGCTGAGCTGGCACAGCTGCAACAGCATTTTGCCCAGGGTCTGCTGGGGGCGCCTGACGCCATTGCCCCTCACATCAGCTCCCGGCTCTTTTCTGCCGAATCTGTGCTGCAGGTCTATCGCAACCACTTCATCCTGAGCCTTGGCGAGGTGCTGGCGAGCAGTTATCCCGCCGTCAAGGCCATGGTCGGGGATGACTTTTTTGCAGCGGCGGCCCGTGGCTTCGTATTGGCCGAGCCGCTCAGGGAAGGGAGCGTCATGCACTATGGCGCCGGATTTGGCCAATGGTTGGCCCGCTTGCCGACTACAACCGGACTGCCCTGGCTGGAGGAGTTGGCTCAGTTCGAATGGCAGCTTGAGCGTGCCAGTCTGCTGCCGCTGGAATCACGCTGCTGGCCAGCCGAGCGTCTGGCCGCATTATCGCCGCAACAATGGGATCGGCTGCGACTCTTGCCGGCCACGGATCTGCTGCTGGTTGCCAGTGATTATCCGGTGCTGGCCCTGTGGCAGATGGCGCTGCACGGTGGTGAAGCGGTGGAGGTGCTTGATGCCCCCGTCTGGCTGGCATTGAAGAAACAGCCGGATTGCCGGGTTGCCCCCTTGCCCCTGACGGTGGGTGAGTGGGCGCTGCTACAGGGATGTCTCGCTGGTACGGCGCTGGTCGATCTGCTGGCGGCCGACCCTGCGGCCAGTGAACATCTCACTCGCCTGATAACCCTTGGTCTGCTGGTGGATATGGAGGTAATGCCATGATGACAAACAAATGGCTGGTACTGGCCAGCTCGAGTGGTGATTTGCCGCGCTGGAGCAGCGCTGGTGTGCTGTTGCTGGCGCGGCTGTGGGTCGCCTCGGTTTTTATCACTTCAGGCTGGCTCAAGCTGACGGCGTGGGATTCCACCCTCTATTTGTTTGAATCCGAGTATCAGGTGCCCCTGCTGCCCTGGTTGTGGGCTGCTTATCTGGGGACGGCGACCGAGCTGCTGTTGCCGCTTTTCCTGCTGGCGGGGCTTTTTACTCGCCCGGCCGCCTTGCTGTTGTTTGGCTTCAATATCATGGCGGTGATCTCCTACCCGACCCTCTGGGCGGGTGGCTTTTACGATCACCAGCTGTGGGGCTGGATGCTGCTGATCCTGATCATCTGGGGCGGCGGTGTGCTGAGCCTGGATCACTGGCTGACACGTCGCAGCCATTGATTTATCAGTGATTTCCCCTATGACAAAGAGCGCCACAAGGCGCTCTTTGTCATAATGACGGCTGGCGAAATTTCCCATGAGAGAAAAGGAGCAACCCATGATCATTCGTCAGGCAAGGGCCGCAGATATTCCCGCACTGGTGGCGCTGCGCATGGAGCTGTTTTGTGAGGTCGGTGAGCTAGTGACGCCGCAGGCAGACCCGGCCTTGTGGCAGGCCACCCTTGACTATTTCATCCGGGCGATGAGTGAAGAGAGTGCTTTATCCTGGCTGGCTGAGGCCGATACGCAGGAGGGCGGCAAACAGATCGTGGCAGCAGGGACGCTGGCATTGTTTGTTCGGCCACCCTATCCCGGCAATCTGGCGGGGATGGAGGGGTATCTGCTCAATATGTATACGCGGCCACAATGGCGCCAGCAGGGGATCGCCACGGCGCTGCTCGATGCCATTACAGCCTTCGCCAGAGCGCGTCAGCTGGGCAAGGTGTGGCTCCATGCCAGCGATCAGGGGCGCCCTCTCTATGAGCGGATCGGCTTTGTCGCCAATCCGGCCTATCTGGAGTGGGACCTGGCACCTTAATCGATGGGCCCCGTTATCTCTATGGTTTCTCGTCTAAAGTTCATGCAGATGTGACGTAGTTGTAACCAGGTAATAGAGGGGCAGGGCAGATGTTCAACTTCAAACTCAAAGCGGAATTACAAGCGTGTCAAATGCAGTTGGCCCAGGCCCAAGCATTTATTGATGCAGTAAAAGTCGGTGTCGCTACCATCAGTTTCACTCCAAGCGGCGAGATCCTCGAGGCGAACCCGCTGTTTCTGAGTGTGGTGGGCTATAGCGAGCAGGAGGTGATTGGTAAACACCACCGGATCTTTTGTGATGCCCACTACGCCCAGTCATCCTCCTATGCCCAGTTTTGGGAGCAGTTGCGTCAGGGGCATTCCCACAGTGGCATCTACCAGCGCATTGACAAACATGGCAGGGAGTTGTGGCTGGAGGCGACCTACTTCCCGGTCAAGGTTGAGGGCAAGGTGGTCAGAGTGGTCAAGATTGCTTCCGATATTACCGAGAGTTATCAGCAGTTGAGTCGTCAGAAAGCGATCATCTCGGCACTCGATCGGGCACTCGCCATTATCGAGTTCACCCCCAAGGGGGAGATTGTGACTGCCAATCAGAATTTCCTCTCCTGCGTCGGTTACTCCCTTTCGCAGCTCAAGGGGCAGCATCACAGGCTGTTTTGCGATGAGAGCTTCTATCGCGAGCAACCCCACTTCTGGGACGATCTGGCCCACGGCCAGCTCAAGTCGGGGCTGTTCAGTCGTCGTGACAGCCACGGAAACGAGATCTGGCTGGAGGCTACCTACAACCCCATCAAGGATGAGAGCGGCAAGGTGGTCAAGGTGATCAAGTTTGCCAGTGAGGTGACAGAGCGGATCAAGCGCGCCCAGGCAGTGAGCGAGGCGGCCAACATAGCCCAGACCATTTCGCAGGAGACCACCCGCTTTGCCGAAACCGGGTCTGAACTGCTGGCGGCATCGGTTGCCATCTCCAGCGCCATTTCCGAACAGGTGAGCCGCACTTCCGGTCTGATTGGCCAGCTCAATGAGCAGTCGAAAAGCATTGAAGCCATCGTATCGACCATCAGCAGTATTGCCGAGCAGACCAATCTGCTGGCCCTTAACGCCGCCATTGAGGCAGCCCGGGCCGGCGATCAGGGGCGCGGTTTTGCGGTGGTGGCCGACGAAGTACGTCAGCTGGCTGCGCGCACCTCCCTCTCGACCGGCGAGATCGCCAGCGTGGTTCAGAAAAACCGCGACCTGACGGCCCAGATCACCGGCAACATCAATGAGGTGGCGACCAGCGCCCAGCGTGGCAAGGAGCAGATCTGCGAGGTGAGTGGCGTGATGGCGCAGATCGAGCAGGGCGCCATCAATGTGACCGAGACAGTCTCCAATCTGGCCATCGGCTCCTGACGGTTATTGGTTGTTGAACGAGGCACCGATCGGATGATAATCCCATCGGCGCTTATTTATTGCTCACTTGGTACGCCAATCTGAACTCTTCCTGTATCACCCCGCCATTGTGAATTGTCCTCTTCTGGCCCCTTGATTAGGCTTACCGCCTCATTTATTTCAGAGCAGGAACAGAACACGATGGCATTACAACAGAAGGGGCGGGCAATGGCCCTGCTGGTTATGGTCGCGAGCATGGGTCTGGGCGGCTGTATGGGGCAGATGGGGCTTTCCGGCATGGTCACCAAGGGCAACCTGAGCGTGGTGGATAATCGCTACGCTCGTGCCGGGGTCTTTATGCTGCTCTCCCCTGTCTACGGTCTGGCCGCGACCGCTGACTTGTTTGTGTTCAATACCATCGAGTTCTGGTCTGGCAAGAACCCCATCACCGGCAAATCTCCGGCTGTGGTGGACATGAAAGCCGATCCGGTGATCAAGGTGAACCAGCATCTGGATCCGGCCCTCAAGAAGGTGCCGCTGGCCATGCTACCACAAGGGGTGCGCGAGGTAGAGATCAGCTACCCGGACGAACATACCGCCCAGATGGAGGTGCACTATCTGGATGGTCGCCGCAGCATGATGCGTGGCGAGAAGCGTGGGGAGCTGATGGATATCTACTTCGATGGCCGCTTTGTCTCTACCCTGAGCCGCGCAGAGCTGGAGCAGATGAGCGAGAACGCCCGCACGGCGGCCTGATCATCAGTGCCTATGCCGACAAGAACGCCCCGCAACTGCGGGGCGTTTTGCATTGGGCCTAGTCGGGCTGCTTGCGATGGGGCGGGGTGAGGATCAGCCCCAGCAGGCGGCGCAGGTGGGTGAGCTGTTCGGTCAGCTGGACGTTGAGCCAGAGGTAACCATTGATGGCTGCCTCTGCGTTGGGCGGCAGCGACACCCGGGTCGCCACCTCGTGCAGGCGGGCGATAGCGTCATCTGCGCCGCGACCGTCACCGGTTTGCATCATCAGGGCAAGCTGGTTGATTGCCTCCTCGGTGGCCAGATGGCAGGCTTGCAGCGCAGCCGTGCTCTGCATCAGGAAGTGGCTCTCCCGATCGTTCCAGTAGGTGTTGGCCAGCATCTCAAGAGTGCAGAGGGTGTTGCGCATGGTGACCTGCACCGCATCAAACAGGGCGACGCTGTGGCGCGTCTCCTTGGCCGCCGGGGCCAGCAGGGCCCGCAGTTTGCCGGTCTGTGCCAACAGCTGGGAGAGATTGTGCTTGAGGCGCGGGCGCTCCAGCACATTGGGGGAGAGGTGAGTGTGATAGAGCCGCCTCGACTGCTGCAGGATCTGGTGCAGTTGCAGCCGCCAGTGGCTGTAGGCCCGCTGGGGATAGATGCTGCAAAAGAGCAGCGCCAGCAGGGAGCCCAGTATCACGTCGGCACTGCGCCACAGCGCCGTCTCTATGTCCCCCGGCATGGCCCCCATGGTGACCCCCAGGGTGATGCCGATCAGCAGTCCCACATAGGGGCGCTTGCCGAGCGCCAGATAGCCGCAGAGGAACATGATGCAGCCGCACCAGATCAGGGTGAGTGGCAGGGAGTAGATCTCGAGATAGAGCGCCACCACCCCGCAACTGGCACCGAAGATGGTGCCCACCACCCGCTGCAGGGCGCGGGAGAGCACATTGCCCCAGAACGAGATGGGGCCCATCACCACCACCAAGGTTATCAGCGGCCAGGTGCTCTCCGGCAGTTTCAGCTCTCGGGTCAGCAGAAAGGTGAGCATAAAGGCGAGCGCAATGCGCAGGCCATGGACGATCCGGTAGCGGCCATAGACCAGCAGATCGAGTCGGGAGAGGGGGGCATCAAGACGCACGGTCTGCCTCCTGTCAGGTGGGTGACGGGGCGCCGTGCATCCGGCCGACGCCCCGTCGGGATTTAGGCCAGTCGTCCCTGCAGGGGATGGATCCAGACTCGCTCGCCAATGGCGATCCCGGGTTGGTCCGGTACGATTTCGATCAGACAGTTGGCATCGGCCATGGAGCTCAGAATACCCGAGCCCTGTGGCCCTGTGGTGCGCACCCGCAGCTGGCCGTTGCGGTCCTGATGGAAGATGCCGCGCAGAAACTCGGTGCGCCCCGGGCGGCTTTTCATCTTCTCGTCTGCCAGTGCCGAGAGGCGCAGCGGCTGCCACCGCTTGCCCTGCAAGCGGGCGATGGCGGGCTCGACAAACTGCAGCACGCAGATCATCGCCGCTACCGGATTGCCCGGCAGGCCGAAGAAGGGGGTCTGCCCCAGCTTGCCAAAGGCGAGCGGGCGGCCCGGGCGCATCTGGATGCGCCAGAAATCGATCTGGCCGAGCTCTGCCAGCACCAGCTTGATAAAGTCGGCGTTGCCCACCGAGACCCCACCCGAGCTCAGCACCAGATCGGCGCTGGCGGCGGCCTGCTCCAGCTGCTGGCGCAGAATGGTTTTGTCATCGGGAATGATGCCAAGGTCCATCACCTCGCAACCGGCGGCGCGGATAAGGGCCATCAGGGTGAAGCGATTGCTGTCGAAGATATGGCCGGGGGCGAGCTGCTCGCCCGGGGCCTGCACCTCGTCACCGGTACTGAACAGCGCCACTTTCAGCGGGGTGCGCACCGTGAGACAGGCCTGACCGAGTGATGCCGCCAGCCCCAGCTGGGGGGCACCAAGCCAGGTCCCGGCCGGGATGGCGACCGCACCCTTGGCGAGATCTTCCCCGGCCAGGCGCACATTCTGCCCTGCGCGGATCGGGGCGGTAACCGTGACCCACTCCCCTTCAATCAGCGTCTCTTCCCGCATCACCACAGTATCTACCCCGGGGGGCAGTGGGGCGCCGGTCATGATCTGCACCGCCTGACCGGCCAGCACCGGCTCGTGGCGCTGCTGGCCCGCCAGCACTTCTCCCACCAGTTGCCAGCGGCCGGCGGCGAGATCGTCGCTGCGAAGGCCAATGCCATCCATCGCCGAGTTGGCGTGGGGCGGCACATTGATGGGGCTTATCAGATCGGCGGCCAGCACGGCGCCGTGGCACTGGGCCAGCGGTTTATCGATGCAGGCGTTGTTCGGGGTTAAGGCCGCCAGAATGGCGTTGCGGGCCGCCTCTACCGAGAGAAAGCCCTTGCCCGCCTCCGGCTCCTTGCTCTGGCAGCCGTCAAGCCAGCGGCAGACGAAGTCGGCGATAGCCGCCAGATCGTTGATATCGAGGCGGGGCAGGCTTGTCTGCTGTTGTTCGCCACTCTGTTGGGGCTGATCGCTGGCCAGCGCAATGATGTCGCCGTCTTCGGGGAAGAGCAGCGGCTTGCCAATTTCGGCGCGGTGCAGCTCGATTTTCGGGAAGTGTTCGTGCTTGAACCCCTCGACCAACAGCAGATCGAGGCTGGTTTGATCGAAGCTTGCCAGCAGCTGGCGAAAATCGGCTTCGGCCAGTTCCGTTTCAATTATGCGGGCATGGCGACAGCGGGAAGCCACCATCATCTGCTGGGCACCCGCCTTGCGCAGGCGATAGCTGTCCTTGCCCGGCTGGTCGATATCAAAGTCGTGGTGGGCGTGCTTGAGCACCCCGATGCGCAGGCCGCGATCCACCAGCAGGGGGATCAACTGCTCCAGCAAGGTGGTCTTGCCGGTGCCGCTCCAGGCGGCGAAGCCGAGCAGGGGAAGAGTGGGGGCCGGGGTCATGAGGTGACTCCTTGTTGGGGGTCGATAGCCGTGGCGAGCAGACGGGCCTCGTAGGCGGCCAGCTCGGCAGGGCTGTTGAGATTGATAAAGGCATCCGGCTGATCGGCAAAGCTCACCACCGCCATATTGTGGCGGGCAAACCAGATATCGATTTTGCGCTCTCCCTCTGCCAGCGCAGCGGTGAGGGAGGGGAGCAGGGATTTGTGCAGCAGGGCCACCACGGGTTGCAGCCAGTCGCCATCGTGGGCCACTACCAGCTCGGTCTGTGGGGTCAGGGCGGCGCGAAAGCGGCTCATCAGATCCAGCGGCAGGGCGGGGCCGTCGCAGGGGACAAACAGCACCCAGTCATGACGGGCGGCGGCAAGACCTGCCTGCATGCCCGCCAGCGGGCCGAGATAGTCGTTGTTGTCATCGCTGATGACCGGGGCCAGCGCCTGATAGCGGGCCTGACTGCGGTTGGCGTTGATCAGCACCTCATCCACCTGGGGGCGCAGGCGCGCCAAAACATGGTCGATAAGAGGGCGTCCCGCCAGTGCTACCCATCCCTTGTCTTCACCCCCCATGCGGGTGGCGCGGCCTCCTGCCAGGATCACTGCTGATACGGCAACGGGATCAGAGTGGCTGTCGCTTTTTGAAGTCATGTCGCTCGATGATTTTTAAAGGGGTCGTCTCTTGCAGCTGGCCACGGGCGAGGGTCCATTGCCGCTCGCACAGGTCGGTCAGGGCGTTGCTCTGGTGGCTGATGACGACCAGGCCGCTGCCATGTTCCCGCAGATCTTGCGCCAATGCGGCCATCAGGGCAACCGAATGTGTGTCGAGATTGGCGGTGGGCTCATCCATCAGCAGAAAGGCAGGTTGCAGCGCCCAGGCGCGTGCCATCGCCAGCCGTTGCCGTTCGCCACCCGAGAGAATGCTGATGTGCTCCCGTGCCAGCCCCTCCAGCTCGACCCGGCGCAGCGCCTCGAACACCCGGATCTCGCTGCCGAGTTGTTTATCCAGCGCCCAGGCGACGTTGTCGTGCACCGTGCGATCGAACAGATAGGGGGTCTGGTGCAGATAGGTAACCCTGCCCGGCCCCAGCTCCCGCTTGAGCAGCCGGTTGAGCCGCTGTTGCCAGCGCCCCGGCAGATTGGTGTGGCCACGGGTCGGGGCCAGCAGCCCGGCCAGGATCTTGAGCAAGGTGGTCTTGCCCACCCCGTTGGCTCCATGCAGCCAGATGGCATCCCCCGGTGCGATGGCGAGCCGGTCAATCTCGAACAGTTGGCGCTCGCCAAAGCGCATCGTCAGCTGGTGGGCGATCAGGGCCATGGGGTACTCCTGTTGATACACAGTGGGGGCATGGTCAGTTCTTCAGATAGCTGTGGCCGCGACAGGCGGTCAGCAGCAGGTTGAGCAAGAGGGCGAGGGTGAGCAGCACTATGCCGAGCGCCACCCCTTGGGTGAAGGCCCCTTTCTGGGTCTCCAGCGCGATGGCGGTGGGGATATTGCGGGTAAAGTGCAGGATATTGCCCCCCACCATCATGGAGCAGCCCACCTCGGTGACGATGCGGCTGAAGGCGCCGATGATGGCCGCCAGCAGGCCAAAGCGGCACTCGTGCATCAGGCCGATCAGCGCCTTGGGCCAGGAGACCCCGAGGGTCAGGGCAGTCTCCCAGGCGCGCCGATCGCTCTGAACAAACGCCGCGTGAGCCATGGTGGCGATCACCGGAAAGGCGATCAGCATCTGCCCCACCACCATCGCCTGCTGGGTAAAGAGCAGCTTCCAGTCGCCAAAGGGGCCGGCCCGCGACAGCAGCATATAGAGCAAGAGGCCAATCACCACGGTCGGCACCGATTGCAGGGTATTGATGCAGGAGAGCCAGAGCCAGCGGCCGGGCAGCGGCAGATAGGCCAGGGCAAAGCCCAGCAGCAAGGCGGGCAGCAGCACCAGCAGCAGGGCGATGCAGGAGACGGAGAAGGAGACCCCCACCACCTGCCACAGTTCGGTGTCACCACTGAACAGCAGTGCGAGGGCAGCCAGGGTCGTGTCGAGCAGCGTCATCAGGCACCTCCCCCGTCAGCATGCAGGGGGAGGGCCAGCTGCGCCGCCATATCGGTCGGTGCGGGCATTACTTGGTGTTGGCGTCGGCCACGAACAGCGCCTGACCGGCCACCTTGAAGTCGCCGATCAGCTTCTGGCCATGTTCGGAGACCAGCCAGTTCTTCAGGGTGCGCGCCCCTTCCGTGTTGAGATCCGGGTAGCGCTTGGGGTTGACCAGGATCACCTGATAGGGGTTGAACAGGCGCTTGTCACCCTCCAGCAGTACGGCGAGATCCAGCTTGCTCTGGTAGGCGAGCCAGGTGCCGCGGTCGGTCAGGGTGTAGGCACCCAGCTCCGAGGCCATGGTCAGGGTCGGGCCCATCCCCTGGCCGATGGATTTGTAACCGGCAAACTCGGGTTTGACGTCAGCGGCTTGCCACAGGGTCTTCTCCTTGATGTGGGTGCCGGACTCGTCACCGCGGGAGATAAAGGTCTGGCCCTTATCCTTGATGGCTTGCAGCCCCTTGGCCGCGTCATGCAGCTTGGCCAGACCCGCCGGGTCTTTGGCCGGGCCGACGATGACGAAGTCGTTGTACATCAGGTGCACCGGCTCGATGCCAAAGCCCGCATCGACGAACTTCTTCTCGGCAGAGGGGGCGTGGGTCATCACCAGATCCGCGTCGCCATTCTCGCCCATCTTCAGGCTCTGGCCGGTACCGGCCGCCATCACCTGCACCGGATAACCGGTCTCCTTGGTGAATTGGGGCAGCAGCCAGCCCAGCAGACCGGACTGCTCGGTGCTGGTGGTGGTGGCGAGGCGGATCGGCGCTTTTGTGGCATTAGTATCCGCTTCGGCGTGGGCCGCCCCGGCGATCAGCAGGCTGGCGGCGAGGGAGAGGGCAAAACGTTTGAGGTTGGTTTTTATCGTCATCGTGATGCAATTTTTTTCAGGGTGGATGAGGAGAGGGCAAGAGTAAGCAAGCAGGGTGCCAAACTGTTCCTTTGCCGCTGCATTCACGGTTTGCCGTTTAAAAACAGAAGCTTATTAGAATCAATTAGGTGAGCTTGTTATCGCTTTTAATAATTGGTGTTGGTGCTTTTGATACGGTAAGGACAAAATGTCCCACTAAGGTTCCGGTTATCGGGACATTCACCGACCGTACGTGCATCCGAGGTACTTTTTTCCATGACACTTCCTCCCAGCCGCTGGTCTGCCCTCTCCCTGCTTATCGTTGATGATGAGCCCGGCATGCGCAGCTTTCTGGCCAAGGCGCTGGCCAAGCGTTTTGCCCAGATTGAGACTGCCGCCAGCGTGGAGGAGGCGGAAGCCCTGCGCTGCCGCCTTCACTTTGACCTTATCATCGCCGACATCCGGCTGCCGGGGCGCTCCGGCATCGAGTGGCACGAAGCCATAGACCCGGCCACCCGCCGCAGCGACATCATCTTCATGACCGGTTTTGGCGATATGGAGACCGCCCTCAAGGCGCTGCGCCTCGGCGCCAGCGACTTTATCCTCAAGCCCTTCAACCTCGATCAGATGGTGCAGGCGGTGGACAGAGTCATCGAGCGCCGCCAGATGGAGCGGGAGAACCTGCTGCTGCGCCGGGAGGTGAGCAAGCTCTTCCCGCCCACTCTGATTGGCGACAGTGCCAAGACCCGCGAGCTTAAGACGCTCATCGCCAGAGTAGCCCCCTCCAACGCCGCCGTGCTGGTGGAGGGGGAGTCCGGCACCGGCAAGGAGCTGGTGGCCCGCGCCCTGCATCAACTCTCCGGCCGGATGGGGGCCTTTGTGCCCCTCAACTGCGCCTCCATCGCGCCGGAGCTGCTGGAAAGCGAGCTGTTTGGCCATGTGCAGGGGGCCTTTACCGGCGCCCGCAAGGGGCGCGACGGCCTGTTCCGGGTCGCCCATCAGGGCACCCTGTTTCTCGACGAGATCGGCGAGATGCCGCTCGCCATGCAGGCCTCGTTGCTGCGGGCGCTGGAGCAGAAGGCCATCCGCCCTGTGGGGGCCGAGCGCGAATTGGCGGTGGATGTGCGCATCGTCGCCGCCACCAACCGCAACCTCAAGGCCGAGGTGGAGGCGGGCCGCTTTCGCGAAGATCTCTTCTATCGCCTCAACGTGGTAGCGCTGCCGGTTGCCCCCTTGCGGGATCGCATTGACGATATCCCTGCGCTGGTACACCACTTTACCCGCCAGCTCACCGCCGAGATGGGCATGGGCTCCTTGAGCTGGACCCACGAGGATGTGGTAGCGATGCAGGCCTACCCCTGGCCCGGCAACGTGCGGGAGCTGCGCAACCTCATTGAGCGCTGCCTGCTGCTGGGCAAGCCCCCGGCGGATTACTGGCAGAGCAGCAAGCACGCCGAACCGGGGGCGAGCGAGGAGGGCTATCCGCTGGCGTGGCCGCTGGCGGAGGTGGAAAAAGCCCACATTCTGCAAGTGGTGGCCAGCCATGATGGCAACAAGTCGGCCGCCTCCCGGGTGCTCGGGGTGGCGCGCAAGACGCTGGATCGCAAATTCAAGGAGTGGGCCATCGAATGAGGAAGGCTGATCGGATGGGGTGGCGATGAAACTGACCCTGCTTTCCCGCTGTATGCGCGCCCTGTTGCCCCGTTGCGTCCGCACCAAGGTGCGCTGGCGCCTGCTGCTGCTCACCTCGGTACCCATCATGCTCACCCTGGTGGGCATGATCGCGCTCACCCTCTACTGGACCCTCACCTACAGCTGGCAGAACCTGCTCACCACGGTGCGCAGCGATCTCGGGGTGGCCCACCACGCTATCACGGTGCAGCAGCAGCGTCAGACCGAGCATCTGGAGCATTTGCGCGATGCCTGGGCCTTTCAGCTGCGGCTGCGGGAATCGCCGGATCAGCTGCATGACTGGGTGATGCCGCTGGCGGCCAACTATGGTCTCGATTTTCTGCGCTTGCGCCGCGGCCCCGAGCTGGATCAGCTGACGGCGCAAGAGCGCGCCGCCCTCACGGCCGGACGCAGCGTCAGTCACTTTGTGGTCTGGTCGCAGCAGGAGATGCTCGCCCTCTCTCCGCAACTGGCCAAACGGGCCGTGCTGTGGCAGCGGGATGGCACCAGGGTGGTGGAGGACAGGGGGCTGATCAGCCTGTCGCTGACGCCGGTGATGGGCCGCGACGGCTCCCTTTGGGCTGTGCTGGAGGGGGGCGAGCTTGTCAACGGCAGCACCCGGCTGGTGGATGAGCTCAAGGGTCAGGTGTTTGCCAAAAATACCCTGCCAGATGGCAGCGTTGGCACCGTCACCCTGTTTCTCGACGATCTGCGGGTGAGCACCAACGTGCCGGTCAGCAGCAGCCGTCAGGTGGGCCGGGCGGTGGGCACCCGGGTCTCGCCGCCGGTGCGCGAACAGGTACTGGGGCGAGGGGAGATGTGGGTTGACCGCGCCTTTGTCCACGACGCCTGGTATGTTTCGGGCTACGAGCCGCTCTTGGGGGCCAGGGGCGAGCGGCTCGGCATGCTCTATGTGGGCTTTCTCGAGTGGCCCATTATCCGCACCTACCTCACCAATCTGGTGGAGCTGGGCTCCGGCGTAGTGCTGCTGTTGCTGCTCTCCGGCCTGCTGGTCTATCGCGGTGCACGGGATCTCTTCTCCCCCATCGAGCGGATGCACAAGGTGGTGCGGCAGGTGCAGGCCGGGGAGTCCGCTCGCATCGGCCCGCTGGCCCTCGATCCCGACCACGAGCTGGCCCAGCTCGGTCGCCAGTTTGACGCCATGCTGGACAGGCAAGAAGCACATCAGCAGCAGATGGCTCGCAGCGCCGATGAGCTGGAGCAGAAGGTGGCCGAGCGTACCCAAAGCCTTGAGCTCAAGACCGCCGAGCTGGAAGATCATATCCATATGCTGACCGAGGCGCGCCAGCAACTGCTTATCAGCGAGAAGCTGGCGGCCCTTGGCGAGCTCTCGGCCGGGGTGGCCCACGAGATCAACAATCCGCTAGCGGTGATCCTCGGCAATGTGGAGCTGATGAAGCTGGAGCTGGGGGAGGCGGCCGAGCCGGTCAGCGAGGAGCTGGCGCTGGTGCTGGCCCAGATCGAGCGCATTCGTGCCATCACCCGCAGCTTGCTGCAATATTCGCGCCCCGGCGATTACGAGACGGCGCCGGTGTGGCAGCACCTCAACCCCATCATCGAGGAGAGCCTGACGCTGGTGCGCTCCGCTCTGCGCCAGCAGCAGGTGGAGCTGGTGGCCGATCTCAGGGCCCAGCAGCCCATCGAGGCGGATCGCCAGCAGCTGTTGCAGGTGTTGATCAACCTCTTGGTCAACGCCAGCCACGCGCTGGGAGAGCAGGGGGAGATCCGGGTCGAGAGCCGCGATTGGGTCGATGAACTGGGTCAGCTGCGCGGGGCCGAGGTGCGGGTCATCGATAACGGCAGCGGCATCGAGGCGGCCATTATCGACAAGATCTTCGACCCCTTCTTCACCACCCGCGCTACCGGCACCGGGCTGGGGCTGGCCCTGAGCCACCGCATTATCAGTCGCTGGGGTGGGGAGCTGTTGGTGGACTCCACCCCGGGGCAGGGGAGCTGCTTTACCGTGCGGCTGCGCAGCCACGCCCTGCTGCCCAGCGGCAGCGAGCCTGCGAAACTGGAAGGGTGGCGCATTGCGCTCAATGCCGAGGGGCGTGAGACAAGCGATTGATGCTGTTATAAAAAGGCCCGTGATAAAGACAGCCCGTCAACATGGTTGGCGGGCTGTTTTGTCTGTAGGTGAGTGGTTATTTACTGCGGGCTCCACACCAGCTTGCCGCTTTGGGTCAGGTCATAACCGCCGAGGCGAGCCGCCAGCTCGCGCCCCTCGGGGGATTGCAACCAGCCGATCAGCTGTTGCAGCAGGGTGCGAAAGAAGACCCCCTGCGGCATCACCAGATCGAAGCACTCCTGCGACAAGGGCATAAAGCCGAGGCCAAACTCGGTGGCGGTACTCTGGGCGCCGGGCCCGACATCCGCATCGCCACGGCTGATGGCGGCGGCCAGCTCCCGCTCGCTGTTGACCTCAATGGTGCGCTCCAGCCGGGTCAGCGACTCCCCTTGCGTTTGCAGCCACTCCTGCAGGGCGCGCTGGCTGCCAGCCCCTTCTTGGCGCATGGCCCAGCGCCAGTCGAGCGCCTCTTTCGCCTCCTTGGGTTGCAGCCCTTGCCGCAGCACCAGCCCCTGCACCCGCCTAAATCCATGAACGATCACCCATTGCCGGTGGCCCTGATACTGCTGCACCAGCGCCGGGTGGCGCAGGTGCGCCTCCTCGGCCTGCCCCCAGTGGATGGCGCACAGATCCACATGGCCGCGCGCCAGCATCGCCAGCCCCTGACGGGTGCCGCACGGGGTGTAGCCCACCAGTGCCTGGGTGCCGAGCTGCTGGGCCAAGCGGCTGCTGGCGTAGTGGAGCAGCACGTCGTCCGAGCCCGCCAGCAGCAGCCGGTCGTTCATCACCCCCTCGTGGCAGCTGCCGAGCAGCCAGCGGTCGAGCAGGGAGCGGGGAAACAGCCACTTGCCGGTCGCCTTGGTGGCGGGGATGCGCGCCTCGTTGGCGAGCTGGTAGACCTTCTTCTCGTTGAGATCGAGGTATTCCGCCACCTGCTTGACGTTCATAAATTCATTCATTGCTTAGTCCCGCATCCCGCGACCGGCTGAACCGGGCGCCAGCACCGGCGGCTTCTCGTCCAGCTCGATATGGTCGTGGCCGCTGAATACCTCGAAATGGCGCCCCTTGGCGCGGGCAATCATGGTTATACCGAGCTGACGGGCCAGATCCAGCCCCATCTGGGTGACACCGGAGCGTGACAGCAGCACCGGAATGCCCATCTGCGCCACCTTGATCACCATCTCCGAGGTGAGTCGCCCGGTGGTGTAGAAGATCTTGTCGTGGCCACTCTCGCCGCGCATCCATAGCTCGCCCGCCAGGGTATCCACCGCATTGTGGCGCCCCACATCCTCGACAAAGGAGAGGATTTCGCTGCCGCGACAGATGGCGCAGCCATGGACGGCACCGGCCATCTTGTAGGTTTCGTTATGGGCCGACAGCGCCTTGAGCAGGGCGTAGAGGGTGCTCTGTTTAAGCTCAGGCGCCGCTAGCACGACCCCTTCGAGCTTCTTCATCACGCTGCCATACATGGTGCCCTGACCGCAGCCGGAGGTGACCGTCTTCTTCTCCAGTGACTTGTCGAGATCGTCGGCCTGCTGGCTGCTCACCACGGCGGCGGCCTCACTCTCCCAGTCGACGATCACCGACTCGATGGCCGAAATATCCTCGATAAAGCCCTGATTTTTCAGATAACCCAGTACCAGCGCTTCGGGGCGGGCCCCCAGCGTCATCAGGGTTACTATCTCCTTCCAGTTGAGGTAGACCGTCAGTGGTCGCTCACAGGCGATTTGGCGGGTTTGCAGTGTGCCCTGCTCATCCATCACCTCGACGGCCATGGTGAGCTGGGCGGCAGCATTGCTTTTGATAAAGGTCGGTGTCATGGGCCCCTCGCGACCGGTTGCCGGGATCTAAGGGGAGGTGCACAGCAAGTTTTGTTCCAGATTGTTTAATGATATTTGCAGAAAAGTATGAAAACTATTCTCCACTTAAAATGATTTAAATCAAAATAGCCGATTTTAATGTGTAATTATCTTTAGCAATTTTATCTGGACAACAGGAGCATATTTCATAACTATGATGACTCATTTGGGTTTAGATGGCTCTGGCTAGCATAAATACTGGATTGTAAGGGAAGTTCAGAATGGGTAAATATAAACAAGTCGATTTGGCATACTCCTTCTTGGTTGATAAAGAAAAACAAGGGGAATCATTTACCATAGCTCAACTCTCCGAGGCAACAGGTTGGAAAGTAGATACATGCAGAACATATCCATCAAAAAGGTGGCATCAGTATATAGAAAAAGATGGGGAGCAATACTCTAGCTCAGGAATATGCTTCTTGAGTAAGGATGAGTTCAGATCTGTACATAGTCAAAAATTACAACAAACAGCAGATCATTCAACTAAGGGAATATTGATACATAAAGCTAAAGAGTTCGCACTATTAGCTGTTTCGATTTATAACAACCCTTACACTGAATTTAAGACCTATGGTTTCATAGTAAATATTGTTATCGCATATACTGCATTGATGCATGCAATTTTCGAAAAACGAGGGTTCGATTATTTTCATAAGAGCCAAAACGGTGAGTTGTTATTTATTGATGGAGAAGAGAAAGCTTGGGAGCTAAGTGAGTGTATTGATGAGTATTGGAAAGGTATTGAGTCTCCAGAGAAAGCAAATATCAAGTTTCTGATAGGGTTGAGAAATAAAATAGAGCACAGAAGTCTTCCTGCTATTGATTTAGCTGTATGTGGTGAATGCCAATCAGCTTTAAGTAACTTTGAAACGATGTTGGTAGAAGAGTTCGGCGATGAACATGCTTTAACCGCTAGCCTTGCTATAGCTATGCAACTAACTCGTATCTCAGAACAATCTCAAATTGATGCCTTGAAACAACTTCAAAAAGAAAATTACAAGATAGTAAGAGAGTACATGGAAACATATAAGAAGGATCTTCATGATGATATTGTTCAAAGTCAAAAATATCGCATAAGAGCTTTCTTGGTTCCCAAATTAGGTAATCATGCAAAATCAGCAGATATGGCTGTAGAGTTTATTAATGTAAATAAATTAAGTGATGCAGAGGTTGCAAATTATGAGCGAGCTGTTGCCTTTATTAAAGGTGTTGAAAATCCATTTAAATTAAGACCAAAGAATGTTGTTGGTCTAGTGGCCAAAAAAGTACCATGTTTCAATATGGCCTTACACACCAAGTGTTGGAAATACTATGAAGCAAGGCCTCGTGATAATCAACGTGCATTTAAAGGTCAGTATTCTGGATTTGTGGAAGGTTTCGAAGGCTATCTTTATTCAAACCAATGGGCCAACTTTTTAATTGAAGAGCTCAGTAATCCTCAGAAATTAGAAATTGTAAAACAGCAGGATATTTAACTCGTAAGTAGGGTTTTAAATCGTAGTTTGGTGTTGAACAAATTACAGCCCCACGTTTTAAGCAAGGTAATAATCGGATAATCAGCGTTATTCGATTATTACCATCCCTCTTGATTAGCTATGGCTGATTGGTTTTACGCCGCATGTTGGGCTTCGCTGCACTCAGCACCAACCTACGCCCGCGCCAACCCATACTCCACACGACGTCCCAACCCGCAGCAAAGCCCCCATCGGCCACCAGACCGGCCTTGGCCCCACTCTTGCTATGTCTTATCCCATTGATGGCCGTGGCCGCCCTGAATGTTCTGCTCTGATCCGCCCCGAACAGGGTGGATCACGGGGGAGGTCGGCCCGGCAGAGACCTTCTGATGGGAGCCGTGACAGTGCAAGAGACAACCAAACCCCTCTCTCCGCAGCGTTGGCTGCAGCTGGAGTTAAAGGCCATCGACAGCCAGGTTGGCCGCTGGCAGAGCCGCCGTTTCGAGATTGTGGCGCTCCATCCCGCTGAGCCCGAGGCTGCCGGCGCCTTGCCCCTTACCCTGTTTCGCGATGAGCGGGGGGATTATCGCTTCAATCTGAGCTCCGGCTCGCCTCGCCTTTTTGTTACCGGAAGTGTCACCGGAAGCCGCGTGGAGAGTGGCTTTGTGGCCGATGGCCTCACCCTGAGCCAGACCGTGGCCGCCGCCTATATGGATGGCGAGCGGCAGGTGCTTTCCTGCCCGCTGCCCGAGGCGCTGCAAGCCTGGGTGGAGGCCTTTATCGGTCGCCACGGCGAGCTGCTGGAGGCCCGTCGCAAGGGCAAGAAGGGCAAGGGGCGGGCGCAGGATCAGCTCGGTGTCGATAGCCAGGATCAAGCCAGCTGTGGCGCCGTTAAAGCCACCGGCCCCGATGGTCGCGAGCGTGGTAGCCAAAGCGGAAACAGCGCCCATGAGTGAGTTCCTCAAGCGCTGGTCGTCTCGCAAGAGTGAGGCGCGCAAGCATCAGGCATTGCAGCCGAGGGAAGAGGCCATCCCCGAGACTTTTGTCGCCCCCATCGAAAGCAGTGGCGAAGCTGAAACTCCAGATACCGCGCTGGATAGCCCCGTAGTCAGCACTGACAAGGGGAGTAGTGAACCCCTTGCCGTTGAAGGGGCCGAGAGTGGCGAACCGCCGCTGAAAACGGCTCAGCCGGGCAAGGCCAAACTCCCCGACAGGGAGGCGCTGCGGGCCATGTTTCGCAGCCATAAGCCGGATGGGCTCGACGACTACACCCAGGATTTCAGCCAGCCCGAATTGCTGCCTGCGGCCCTGACCGCCGGGCTGCGCAACTGGCTGGTGGATCAGGTGACCGCCCCGGAGAGCGAATCGGTCAATCCGGCCAGCGGAGCCGCAGAACCGGTGGCGCTTGCCAGCGAACCTGCCGCCGAGCCGCCCGAGCTGGCTGATAACCATTCTCAAACCCCCACCGACGATCGGGACATTTTGGTTTCCTCTGGTGGACAAAATGTCCCAACCAAAGGTGGGGGAATGGAACCCTCAGGATCCTGACTCCCTGTCAGTTACTTTTTTTCCGGGGGAGTTGGCTCGGCTCTTGCTCTCTCGGCTTACCAACAAGCGCCCATCCCATGAGGTGGCGCGCGCAGGAGTGTATGTGAGCACTGAACAAACATTGCCAAATCTGGCCCCAAATCTAGCCTCCAATCTTGCCCATGGGGCGGGGGCGGCCGCGCATAACACGCGCGCTCGCGCCTATGCCCTGCAGCATACGGTCAAGACCGATAACCTGATCCCGGCCACTGTCTCATACCAGAGTCAGGGGCGTTTGCTGCTGGTCGGCCCGGAGGAGCGCATTCGCCGCACTGCCAGCCTGTTGCCCGCCGGGGTGAAGCCCACCCTGCTGGTGACCGAATCGGTGCATGACGCCGAGGCGGCAGATCTCGAAGCCATCTTCGATGCTACCGCATCCCTCGCGGCCCTGACCCTGCGCGAGCCGAGCCTGACAGGGTATCTGGGGCAGTTCCAGCTTACCGGCCTCAATGGTCAGGGTGAGCGGGTTAATCTGGCGGCGCTCTGTTTTACTCAGCAGGCTGCGGAAAATGGCGAGCCGCGCTTCGATCTGGTTGCCGATCTGGGCCGCGCCCCGCTCTTTGCGCTGGAACGCCCGCCGATTGGCTATCTGCATCTGGCTGATGACGATGTGCTGGCCGCACGGCTTGCCGAGCTCTGTGCGCTGACCGGTATTTTCGACAAGCCGCGCTATTTTCGCCTCGACCCCGAGGCCTGCGCCTTTACCGCCCGCGGCGTGCCCGGTTGCAGCCGCTGCCTCGATGTCTGCCCGACCGATGCCCTCAAGCCCATCAATGGTCGCATCCAGATCGATCCCCATCTCTGTCAGGGCTTTAGCAGTTGCGCCTCGGCCTGTCCGACCGGCGCCATTGCCTATCACCAGCCCGATGCCAGCACCAGCGGCGACTACCTGTTCCGATTGCTCAAGCACTACCGGGAGGCGGGCGGCGAAGCGCCTCGACTGCTGATCGCTGGCGAAAGCGAGCGCGATTGGGTGGAAACGGAACTCACCCGTTTGCCTGCCAACTGGCTGCCAGTCTGGGTGGAGGAGAGCGCGAGTTTAGGCATCGAGAGCTGGTTTGCAGCCCTTGCCTATGGCGCCAGCGCAGTGCGCATTGCGCTCGGTGACGATGCCCCCGCAAGTGTCCGCGCGCTGGTTGAGCGGGAGCTGGCGAGCGCCGCCGTGCTGTTGGCGGGCGCCGGTCTCGCTGCCGATCGCATTGCCCTGTTTAACCGGGATGCCGAACAAGATAAGCCGATCTCCGGTGAGCCAGCCCTTGCCCTGCTGGGCAAACCGCTCAAAGGTGACAAACGGGAAAACCTGTTTGCTGCCTTCGATGCCCTCTGGCAGGCCAACGAAGGGAGCCGCGAGCCGCTGGCGGTGCCCCACGGTGCCCCTTACGGCAGCGTGGAACTGAAAGAAGCTGACTGCACCCTCTGCATGGGCTGCGTGGCGGTCTGCCCGAGCCGCGCCCTGCATGCGGTGGGGCATGCGCCCGGCCTCAACTTTATCGAGCAGGATTGCATCCAGTGCGGCATGTGCGAAAAGGCGTGCCCCGAGCAGGCCATCGTGCTGATGCCCCGCCTGCAACCCGTGCCCGAGGCGCGCCGCGCCGTGCAGAGCCTGAAAGCCGAAGAGGCTGCCTGCTGCATTCGCTGCGCCAAGCCGTTCGCGCCCGCCTCGATGATCCGCCGTATCCAGCAGAAACTGGCTGGTCACTCCCACTTCCAGAACGAGGCCGCCCAGCGGCTGCTGATGTGCGAAGAGTGCCGGGTCAAGGATGTGTTTGCAGCGCTGGCGGCGGATCCCGTCTCCCAGCTCAAGGTGTGAGGGGTCAGTGATGACTGAACAACATAACGAAAAGGCTGGCGAACTGACCATGACAGATCTGGAACAGAGCAGCGCCGATCTCTACGCCCTGCTGGCGAGCCTCTGGCGCGCCGCTCCCCGTGGCGAGCAACTCGCCTGGCTGCAAGGGTTGCAGGCCAGGCCCGGCCCCTTTGCCAGAGGGCTGGGGTTGGTGCAACTGGCGGCCAGCAGCCACCACGAGAATGAGCTTGCCGAGGAGTATCAGGATCTCTTTATCGGGCTGGGGCGCGGGGAGATAGTGCCGTTTGCCTCCTGGTATCTCACCGGCTCATTGATGGAGTTGCCGCTGGCGGTACTGCGCGCAGATCTGCAGTCCCTCGGTTTCGAGCGCCAGAGCGGAGTGTGCGAGCCGGAAGATCATCTCGCCGCCCTCTGTGAGGTGATGGCGGTACTGATTGGCGAGCAGCACCCGGAGCGCAACCGCTTCTATGAGCGCCACCTTGCCCCCTGGGTGCTCGCTTGCTGCCGCGATCAGCAGCAGGCGAAGGGGGGCAGCTTCTACCGGGCGGTCGGCGCCCTTGCCGAAGATTTCTTCAAGCTGGAAAACGAATTGCGCCTGCCGTTTGGCGCCTGCGTGGTGAAGGGCTGAATGCCCCTCTCCACCCACAACAAAACGAACAGACGAGATATCCCATTGGACGCGAAGCTGGCCCGCAGGCGCTGGCAAGAACAACAACAGAGGTCACAAGAATGAGCGATGAAAAGCTGAAAGACCCGTCCCGCCGCAATCTGATCAAGGGAGTTGGCGTGGTCGCCACCATAGGCGTATTGGCCGGTGCCACCGGTCGGGTGGTGGGCAAAGAGGTGCTGACCCACGACACCGAGCCTGACAAGGGCTATCGGGAGACCCCCCATGTTCACGACTTTTATCGCACCCTGCGCGGCACTGACTGAGCCGGATCAGTGAAGGAGAATTCATGAAACTGACAAAACGTGCCGAGCAGCCCCAGGCGGGCGAGCAGGGCAATGAGGCCATTCGCGGTCAGGGGTTGACCCGCCGCGCCTTTATGGTCAATTCAAGTCTGGTGGCCGGTGGCGCCGTGGCGGCCGGTTGGCTGGCCCCTGCCATGATGCAGCGGGCTGAGGCCAAAACCGTGGCGGCCGAGGTGCCGGTCGAGGTGAAGCGCACCATCTGTTCCCACTGCTCAGTGGGCTGCGGCGTCTATGCCGAGGTGCAAAACGGCGTCTGGACCGGTCAGGAGCCGGCCTTTGATCACCCCTTCAACCTTGGCGGTCACTGCGCCAAGGGGGCGGCCCTGCGCGAGCATGGTCACGGCGAGCGTCGCCTCAAGTACCCGATGAAGCTGGTGGGCGGCAAGTGGCAGCGCATCAGTTGGGAGCTGGCCATCGAAGAGGTGGGCAACGAGGTGCTGCGCCTGCGCAAGGAGTCCGGCCCCGACAGCGTCTACTGGCTCGGCTCCGCCAAGCACTCCAACGAGCAGGCCTACCTATTTCGCAAGATGGCATCCCTGTGGGGCACCAACAACGTGGATCATCAGGCGCGCATCTGCCACTCCACCACGGTGGCTGGCGTCGCCAACACCTGGGGCTACGGCGCCATGACCAACAGCCTGAACGACATGCACAACAGCAAGTCGATCATGTTTATCGGCTCCAACCCGGCGGAGGCCCATCCGGTCGCCATGCAGCACATCCTGCTGGCGAAAGAGCGCAACGGCTGCAAGATCCTGGTGGTCGACCCGCGCCGCACCCGCACCGCCGCCAAGGCGGACATGTACCTCTCCCTGCGTCCGGGCACCGACGTTGCCTTTATCTGGGGCATGCTCTGGCACATCTTCAAGAACGGCTGGGAAGATAAAGAGTTCATCCGCACCCGCGTCTACGGCATGGACGAGGTGCAAAAAGAGGTGGCGCGCTGGACCCCGGCAGAAGTGGAACGGGTAACCGGCCTCAACGAACAGCAGGTCTATGGCGCCGCCAAACTGCTGGCCGACAATCGTCCCGGCTGCGTGGTTTGGTGTATGGGCGGTACCCAGCACACCACAGGCAACAACAATACCCGCGCCTACTGCATCCTCGAACTGGCTCTTGGCAACGTGGGCAAGAGCGGAGCGGGCACCAACATTTTCCGAGGTCACGACAACGTGCAGGGGGCCACCGACTTTGGCGTCACCTCCGACTCATTGCCCGGTTACTACGGGCTGGAAGAGGGCTCCTGGAAGCACTGGGCCCGGGTGTGGGATGTGGATTACGAGTGGATCAAGGCGCGCTTTGACAACAAGGCCTACAACGGCAAGCTGCCGATGAACAACAATGGCATTCCGGTCTCCCGCTGGGTGGACGGGGTGCTGGAGAACGCCGATCTGATCGAGCAGGGCTCCAACATCCGCGCCATGTTCTACTGGGGCCATGCGGTCAACTCCCAGACTCGTGGCCCCGAGATGAAGAAGGCGATGCAAAAGCTCGACATGATGGTGATTGTCGACCCGTATCCCACCGTCGCCTCGGTGATGAACGATCGCACCGACGGCGTCTACCTGCTGCCGGCCACCACCCAGTTCGAGACCTATGGTTCCGTCACTGCCACCAACCGCTCCATGCAGTGGCGTGACAAGGTGATAGAACCCCTGTTCGAATCCAAGGTCGACCACGAGATCATGTATCTGCTGAGCAAGAAGCTCGGCTTTGCCGACCAGTTGTTCAAGCACATCAAGGTGGAGAACAACCAACCACTGCTGGAAGACATCACCCGCGAATACAACCGTGGCATGTGGAGTGTGGGCTACACCGGCCAGAGCCCGGAGCGGCTCAAGGCGCACCAGCAGAACTGGCACACCTTCCACAAGACCAACCTCAAGGCCGAAGGGGGCCCGGTCAGTGGCGAAGTGTACGGTCTGCCCTGGCCCTGCTGGGGCACCCCGGAGATGAAACATCCCGGCAGCCACATCCTCTACGACACCAGCATTCCGGTGTCGGAAGGGGGCGGCGGTTTCCGCGCCCGTTTCGGTATCGAGTATCAGGGCGTCTCGCTGCTCGCCGAAGACTCCTGGCCGAAAGGGAGTGAAGTGGAGGATGGCTATCCCGAGATCACTGCCGACCTGATGAAGCAGCTCGGTTGGTGGGATGAGCTGACCGAGGCCGAGAAGAAAGAGGCCGAGGGCAAGAACTGGAAAACCGACCTCTCCGGTGGTATCCAGCGTGTCGCCATCAAGCACGGCTTCGTTCCCTATGGTAACGCCAAGGCGCGCTGCGTAGTGTGGACCTTCCCGGATCAGGTGCCCAAGCACCGCGAGCCGCTCTACACCCCGCGCCGGGATCTCTTGGCAGACTACGCCACCTGGCCCGATGCCAAGAGCCTGTGGCGCCTGCCGACCCAGTACGCCTCGGTGCAGGAGAAGGATGTCAGCAAGGAGTTCCCGATCATCCTTACCTCCGGCCGTCTGGTCGAATACGAGGGGGGCGGCGACGAGACCCGCTCCAACCCTTGGCTGGCTGAATTGCAGCAGGAGATGTTCGTCGAGATGAACCCGGCAGATGCCAACGACGTCGGCGTGCGCGACGGTCAGGATGTGTGGGTCGAGGGGCCGGAAGGGGGCAGGGTCAAGGTGAAGGCGCTGGTGACCCCGCGGGTCAAGCCGGGGCTCGCCTTTATGCCGTTCCACTTCGGCGGCCACTTCGAGGGCAAGGATCTGCGATCCAAATATCCGGAAGGGTCTGACCCCTATGTGCTGGGGGAGTCGGTCAACATAGTCACCACCTATGGCTATGACCCGGTCACCCAGATGCAGGAGACCAAGGTCACCCTGTGCCGTTTTCGCAAAGTAGGAGCCTGATCCCATGGCCAGAATGAAATTCATGTGTGACACCAAGCGCTGCATCGAGTGCAACGGCTGTGTGACGGCGTGCAAGAACGAGAACGACGATGCCCTCGAGTGGGGCATCCAGCGCCGTCGGGTGGTGACCCTTAACGACGGCCTGCCGGGGGAGACCTCCATCTCGGTCGCCTGCATGCACTGCACCGATGCCCCCTGCATGGCGGTTTGTCCGGCCGACTGCTTCTATCACACCGACGACGGCATCGTGCTGCACAACAAGGATCTCTGCATCGGTTGCGGCTACTGCCTGTTTGCCTGCCCGTTCGGGGCGCCCCAGTTCCCGAAGACCGCCGCCTTTGGCGATCGGGGCAAGATGGACAAGTGCACCTTCTGTGCTGGCGGCCCGGAAGAGGATCACAGCGAGGCGGAGCGCCAGAAATACGGTGCCAACCGTATCGCCGAGGGCAAGCTGCCCATGTGTGCCGAGCTCTGCTCCACCAAGGCACTGCTGGCCGGGGATGCGCAGGTGATCTCCGACATCTTCCGTGAGCGGGTTGCCTATCGCGGCGCCCCTCATGCAGCTTGGGGGGCTGATGAACAGGCGCTCTATCGCGACGCCAGCAAACCTCACGATGGCAGAGGCAAGGGGCTCAAGCTTGGCAAGCAGGAGGATGGCCAATGAGACACTGGCTGACCGCGCTGCTGACGGCCTTGCTGCTGTTCAGCGCGCCCGGCTTCGCTGATGCGCAGAAAGAGGCAGTCGGCTTTGCCGGCGCCGATTACTGGCGGGCGGTAAAGGATGGGCAGGAGGGGGTGACCACCTCCCGCTCGCCGGAGCACGGGGTGCTGATCTCGGTGCCGGGCCAGCTCTGGTTCGAGGTGAAGACCAAGTGGGTGTCGCCGCTCGGCGCCATCGCCATTTTCGGGTCGCTCGCCATGTGCGGCCTGATGTACCTGGTGGTGGGGCAGACCAAGCTCTCCAAACCGCGCACCGGGCGCAAGCTCAAGCGCTGGAGCAGGCTGGATCGGGCGCTGCACTGGACCACGGCGGTCATGTTCCTGACCCTCTCCGGGTCGGGGCTGGCCATCATCTACGGCAAGTACTTCATCAAGCCGGTAGTGAGCCTCGGGGTGTGGGAGAACTGGATCTGGTTCGCCAAGGTGTTCCACAACTACGTGGGGCCGCTCTTCTTCCTCTGCCTGATGGGGGTGCTCATCAAGTGGTTCCGCCACAACATCGTCAACATGGTGGATGTGCAGTGGTTCATGAAGTTTGGCGGCATGCTCGGCAAGCACAAGGGAAGTCACCCCTCGGCTGGCTTCTCCAACGGCGGCGAGAAGGCCATTTTCTGGCTGCTGATCTGGTTTGGCGGCATCGTCGTGGCCACCGGGCTGTTCCTTGATTTCCCCATCTTCGGCCAGCTGCGCCGCCAGATGGAGTGGGCCAGCTTTATCCATATCGTAGGCGCCTTGATCCTTATCTGCGGTTTTATCTTCCATATCTACATGGGCCTGTTCCAGTTGGAAGGGGCGCTGGAGGGGATGGTGACCGGCGAGGTGGACGAGACCTGGGCCAGGGAGCACCACGACCTCTGGTATGAAGAGGTGAAGCACACCCTCGATGAGCCCAAGGCGGGTAAATCATGATGGTCGACAAAGAGTAAAGGGAAGGGGCGCTGCGGCGCCCCTTTTGATGGCGGGTCGATCGTGATGGCAAATTGATTGAGCGATGCCGCAAACGGCGATGGTTTTTTGGGCCACCTTGAGCAACAGTAACAGGGGTTCCATTCACACAAGGGATGACAAATGATGAGAAAAGCATGGCTGGCAGCGGTATGTGCATCTGCGCTCTTCGGTGGTATTGCGGGCGTGGCGCAGGCGGCTGACGGGATCAAGACTCAGCAGGTGCAGTTCAAGAAGGGGGAGTCAGGGGCGACTATCAACGGCACCATTCAGGGTAGCCAGACCCTCGATTACAAGCTGACGGCCAACAAGGGCCAGAGCATGGTGGTGATCCTGACCGGCAAGCCCTACTTCAATATTCTGCCGCCGGGCAGCAAGGGGGAGGCGATGTTTATCGGCTCTACGGAAGGGAACAACTTTGAGGCGACCCTGCCCGCCAAGGGCACTTATACCATTCGGGTCTACCAGATGGGGGCTGCCGAGAGCAGCAAGGCCAAGACGTCGTTCAAGCTGGAGGTGGGCATCAGCGGCTAATGCCAGCCGCTGACAAGCATCACAGAGGTGGCGGCCACAAAGGGCCGCCACCGTTGTTTTATCCCCTCTGTTTTTGCCTCGCCAAGGTCAATATTCGCCCCGGGCCAGCCGTTCGAAGTAGCGCTGATAACGTCCGCTGGCGATGGCCTGCTGCAGCTGCTGATTGAACTGATCCCGCAGTTTGGCTGAATCCGGCATCTTGCGCGGGAACATCACGAAGCTGTCGTTGCGCAGAAAAGGGGTCTGACTGTGGGTGATGAGTGCCGCGCTGGCGGGGTCGAGCTGGCTCTGCAACTCGGCCAGACCGACTCGCAGCTCTTGTGGATAGAGGTCGATCCGTCCGCGCAGCAGCTTGCCGAAATTCTGCTTCACATCGGTGACTTTCTGTTGGGTTACCTTGCCATCGGCCACCATCTTGTCCAGCTCGGGCCCGTAGCTATAGGCGATATCGCCCCCCAACCGCATGCCGATGATCTGCTCAAGGCGCTCGGCCTGCAGCTGCCGTGATTTGAGGGAGAAGAAGACAAACTGCTCCTGCAGCACCGCTTCGCTGAACAGAAAATCCTGCTCCCGCTCCGGTTTGTGCATCCAGACGGCGGTGGCGTCGTAGAGCTGGCTGTTGGCCGCCAGCGAATAGACCCGACCCCAGGGGGCGAAGTGGAACTTCACCTCATAGCCCGCCTCCTTGAACAGATCGCTGATGAGGTGGGCCACTGGCCCGTGCTGTTTTGACTGCTCGGAGACGAAAGGGGGCCATTCACCCACGATGATGTTGAGTACCCGGCCCGGTGCGGCGAGAGCCGACTGGCAGGTCAGAAACAGCCACAGAGCAAGCAGCGGGATCAGGCGCATGGCAGAAAGAAGGGGACGCAGGCTGGCAGAAGCGAGGGCATCAGGTCACTCCCGGCTGTGATGCGGTGAAAGGGGCTGGGTTGCCCGCAATGCTAACATGAGTCTCATTCCTTGCCGTGGAAATTTGTCTCGCCGGGGTCGCCGGGCGCCTATTTTGGCCGCAGGGTATGCCCAAGCTCACAAAACCGATCGAGTAAACGTCATATGATTGATTTCATTATGAGTCTTGCTCTCCTGCCGAACGGCAATTTCACGTAAATCAAAGAGAATGACTATGGCTACCGGACAATATCTGCTGTGGAAAGATGCACAGGGACAGGATTTTCGCCCCGTTGCACTGACCGGCACTGATCTGCTTAACAATCGATACCTCAACAAGGGCACAGCCTTCACCGAACAGGAGCGGGCCGATTTTGATCTCGATGGTTTGCTGCCGCCTCAGGTGCAAACTTTTGAAGCCCAGCTCGAGCGAGTGTATGAGGGGTTCAAGAGCGCTTGCAGCGATATCGAGAAGTACCAGAACCTGCGTGCTCTGCAGGATCGCAACGAGACTCTCTTCTATGCCCTGTTGTCACGCCATGTAGAGGAGATGACCCCCTACATCTATACCCCGACCGTGGGCAAGGCGTGTCAGGAGTTCAGCCACCGCTTCCAGAAGCCGCGCGGCCTCTACATCACCCCGGACAACGTGGATGACATGGGCAGTCAGGCCCGTCACTTCGATGCCAAATCGATCCGCATCATAGTCGTCACCGACAGCCAGGGCATTCTGGGGATCGGCGACCAGGGCGTTGGCGGCATGGGGATCCCTATCGGCAAGCTGGCGCTCTATACCCTGGGGGCCGGTATTCACCCTGCCTGCTGCATGCCCATCGCGCTGGATGTGGGCACCGACAACCAGAAACTGCTCGATGATCCTATGTATCTGGGCCGTCCCCACAAGCGTATTCGCGGCAAGGAGTATGAAGAGTTCATCGACAAGTTCGTGCAGGGGGTCAAGCGCCACTTCCCCAATGCGGTGCTGCAGTGGGAAGACTTCAGCAAATCCAACGCCTTCAACAATCTGGCCCGCTACCAGCAGGCACTGCCGTCATTCAACGATGACATTCAGGGCACCGGTGCCGTGGTGCTGGCCGGTATCATAGGCGCGGTCAAGGTCAAGGGGGAGACCCTGGGCCAGCAGAACTATCTGGTCTATGGCGCAGGCGCCGGCGGGGTTGGCGTCGCGGATCAGATCTGCGCGGGGATGATCCGCGAGGGGATGGATCCGCAGGCGGCCCGCGATCGCATCTACATTCTGGATACCCAGGGGCTGGTGTGCGACAACCGGGACGGGCTCGATGAGTACAAGCGTCGCTACGCCAAGCCGGGGCTGCTGCTGGCCGGTTGGGACACCGAGGTGCCCGGCAAGGCCAATCTGGCCGATGTGCTGCGTCATGTGCCCATTACCGTGTTGCTGGGTACCAGCGGCTCGGGCGGGGCCTTCCAGGAAGAGCACATCCAGCTGATGCTGCAGCATTGCGAGCGCCCCATGGTATTCCCGCTCTCCAACCCCACCGCCAACTGTGAAGCGCTGCCGGAAGATATCTACCGCTGGAGCAAGGGCAAAGCCATCGTTGCTACCGGCAGTCCGTTTAAGGATGTGAGCTACGAGGGGCAGGCGTTCCGGGTCGGGCAGGGCAACAACGTCTTTATCTTCCCCGGTGTAGGTCTGGCGGCCATCGTCAGCCAGATCCGCGAGATCACACCCGATGTCTTCACTACTGCCGCCTTTGCGCTGGCCGAGTGCGTGAGTGAGGTGGACCTGGCGAAAGGAGCCGTGTATCCCCGCATTCGCGAGCTGCGCAGCATCTCGGTGCATGTGGCGACCGCCGTGCTCAAGGATATAGTGCGCCGGGATCCCTCCCACCCGCTGATCGGTCAGGATTTGCAGCAGCATATCCTCAACCACATGTGGGAGCCGGTTTACCTGCCCTATCGTCGGGTATAGGTTACTCACTGGTTTAAATAACATATTGATAACAAAGGGGGATGGTATGGCCATCCCCCTTTTTTACCGCAGTGTTCCGTCTTGAATATGGTTTACACCTTTTCCCCACATAAATGGAGAACCCGATGGGACAAGGTGTGAAACGGACACAACGCGATTACTCGCTGGCGCAGGTCGAGCAGATTGAAAAAGGTGAGCTGACTTGTCAGCAGGCACAAGCCAGATATGGTATTCAGGGCAACCCGACAATTCTTGTATGGTTGCGTAAACATGGTCGGCAGGACTGGAGCCATACGGATTCTCTGTGTGCGCCTGCAGGAGTATCATCATGCCTAACCCCGCCCGAACAACGTATTAAAAAGCTCGAGCAGCGGCTGGCGCTGATGAGCCAAGAAGCCCAGTTCTTTGAGGCTGTCGTTGGTGCGTTGAAGAGCGACTTGGTGCCGCCCAAGCAGGCGTATTACAAGACCTCCCACAGTTTTCACCGCTTCGACCGTCATCCCAAATTGCTCAAGGCGGGGCAAGAGCAGGTCACGCCGGTGGCACTGGAGCAAGTGTGGATCGCCGACATTACTTATCTGCCAGCTAGAACCTGACCCTGGTGACGGGTGTTTATTTCACGCAAGATAGTGAGCCACCTCGTGCTGCCCAAAGGGATACACGCCGAGTCGGTGTCCATTATGTCTAAAGAAGCACTGAAGCAACGGCGTGGCGGCGAGTAGCTCATCCAACACTCAGACTGCGGAGTGCAGTAATTGCTCGAAGCTGTATCAGTCATTGCATTAATGGTACGGGGTGAGATGTTCGATGACGGATGGGCATGACAGTTACCAGAATGCGCTGGCAGATCGGGTGAACGGGATATTCAAAGGAGAGTTGCTGTTGCAAAGCTAGCAGAACCTGGCGCAAGCGGGGCGATGATGCGTGAGGCGGTGGATATTTACAACGTGTAGCGACCGTATCATGCGTTGAAATATAGAACCCCGATGCGATACATCGGGGATTCTGAGTAGAGAAATGCTAGCCGAAATCAGGACTCGACAACGACAGGATTACTGTTTGACTTGCTGAACGCCGGTGACGCGTACTTCTACGCGGCGATCCGGTGCCAGGCAGGAGATCAGCTGAGCCTTGCCCTTGACGCTGTTGCACTGGGTACCGGTGACCGGATTGGCTTCACCGCGACCTTCGATGGCAACTTTGCCAGCCGGCAGACCTTTGCCAACCAGGAAGTCGGCTACGGTACGGGCACGCGCTTCGGAGAGTTTCAGGTTGTAGGCATCAGTACCGATACGGTCGGTGTAACCGACGACCACGGCGCTGCCATCTTTCGGCTGAACATCAACGATCTGCTGATACAGCGTATTCAGCGCTGCGACACCTTCTGGCTTGAGGGTGGATTTGCCAAAGGCAAACAGCACGTCAGAGCTCAGGGCGAAGTTCTTGTCGACCAGTACCGGCTCGGGAACCGGCTCAGGCGCAGGGGCGGCAACCGGGGCAACATAAGAGGTACGGTTCGGGTGCATCACCAACTCCAGGGTCGCGACGCTCATGTCGCTCTCCCAGGTTTTCTGCTCGTCACCCAGATTCCACAGATAGCGGTAGCGTGCTTGCACATCGATAAGGTCGGAGAGCTTGGCAGTCAGACCCAGGCCCGCCAGCGGCGCAGTGCCGTTGTCGCTGTTGCCATTGCCGTTGACGTGATTGAAGTAGGCACCACCTTCAGCAAACACCGAGAAGATATCGCCGAGCGGCAGGCGGGCGATACCGGAGAGGGTGGCACCCTGGGTTTTGAAATCGGCACCGTCAACGCCCGCTTTACCGGCGTAGAGGTAGCCCAGTTCAGCTGCGTAGTAGTCGTTGAAGTTGTAACCGCCGAACAGGCTCAGCGCAGTGGCCTCTTTGTCAGTGTCTTTGCCAAAATCATCCAGACCGTGGGCATAAGCCCAACCTGCACCAACACCGGTGTACCAGTCATCGGCAGCCTGAGCTGTGGTGCCTGCGGCGGCGAGCGCCAGTGCAATCAGGGTAGGAGCCATTTTGAGTTTCATCGGTTTATCCTCGTTGTGTTAGCCCATGTCGGGCAATGCACTTGTTTTTATTGCTGCGAAAAATTGCCAGCAAAGTGGATAGCGAAGGCTTTGGACTCTCATGATGCAGTGGCGTCATGGACAACAGACCGGACAAGAAGCGCTTTTTAGTGCTTATCCAATACCTTACAGGCGCAACTACTTTATGCTTTCGAGACGGGGCAGGCAAGGGCAGGGAGTGAGGGATGCAAGCGAGAACTAGACAAACAAAAAGGGATGCCGCAGCATCCCTTTTTTTCGCACTATCTGAACGAGGTCAGATTATTGCTGAACTTCTTGTACGCCAGATACGCGAACTTCTACGCGACGATCCGGAGCCAGGCAGGAGATCAGTTGAGCTTTAGCTTTCACGCCGTTGCACTTGGTGCCGGTAACCGGGTTGGCTTCGCCACGACCTTCGATGGCAACTTTGCTGGCAGCCATACCTTTGCTCACCAGGAAGTTGGCAACGGTACGGGCACGGGCTTCAGACAGCTTCTGGTTGTAAGCGTCGGAACCGATACGGTCGGTGTAACCAACAACAACAGCGTTGCCATCTTTCGGCTGGAACTCAACGATTTGCTGATACAGAGCGTTCAGGGCTGCAACGCCTTCCGGCTTCAGGGTGTCTTTGCCGAAGGCAAACAGCACGTCTGAGTTCAGAGCGAAGTTCTTCTCTACCACTTGCGGAGCAGGAGCCGGTGCTTCTTCAACAACCGGAGCAGCTACCGGAGCTACGTAGGAAGTACGGAACGGGTGGTACACCGCTTCCAGGGTAGCAACGCTCTGGTTGGAACGATATTGAACATTGTTATCGGTATGCAGGTTAGAAACATACCACATATAGCGGTAGCGAGCTTGCAGATCCAGCGCGTCGTTCACCTTGTAAGTTACACCGGCACCTGCCAGTGGGGAAACTTTAGTGTCGCTTACACCCAGCCCGTCGGTGTGAGCCCAGTAAGCGCCGCCTTCAGTGAACAGTGAAACTTGGTTGTTCAGAGGAAAACGAGCGATACCGGAGAGAGTCACGCCTTGATTTTCGTAACGGTTACCATCGGTGTTGCCACGACCTGCATACTGGTAGCCCAGTTCGGTGCCCAAGGTTTCTGTGAAGTTATAACCAACGAAAGCATTTGTGGCAGTTGCATTTTCTTCACCATCTTTAACGCCTTCGACCTTGTTCAGGCCGTTGAAGTGAGTAGCACCGACACCGGCACCGAAGTAGATGTCGTCAGCAGCGTGAGCAGCGGTAGCACCCAGAGCAGCCATGGCGATGGCGATCATGGAAGGAGCCATTTTCATCATAAAAAAATCCTCGTTGAGATCGCACGTTATTCACGTGCTTCACACTTTGTAATTTATGTAAGCTGCAGGCTCCGCCGTACGGCTGGCGTCGAGTCTGGCAGATGACCCGGTATAACCGGGTTGCACACTCTCCTGGTGTGTCGAGTGCGCTGGCATGGCACGCAATGCGTGAGAAACCACTGCCAGGCAACTGATGTCATTCCGATGACGAGGCGCACTCTATGCCGATTTTAAAACATGATCAAGCTCACAAATGAGCCTTGTGGCAAATTGTGTCGTGCTCTTAACTGGCTGTTTATTTTGATTAAGTTAGTGATCCAGATAGGCCCTGTGCAGTTTCTTCTCCAGCTTCATATAAGCCTGAACCCAGTCGCTATGCGGGCTGGCAGGATTCGCTCTGGCGGCAAAGACCGAGAGGTAATCAGCCTGGGTTGCGCTCTGCAGCAGGGGGGTAAATGTCATCAAGAAATGTCGGGCCAGATAGGGGTCAAGGGGCCAGATGTTGAGGATGGCGCGCGCCACAGGCTGAACCGCAGCTGAACAGATGAAATGACGGTGTCCCGCCTCCAGCCAGTCGGCCATCTCGCACATGCCCGATTCGGGCACCAGACCACCATCACCTTGAGTGGTTGCCAGAGCAATCGCCTGACCATTTACCGTGACGAGCTGCTCATTGTTATGCAGGGTGCCATCGTGGCTGCGCAGGGCCAGGTCCGGGCATGCCTGTTCAAGAAACAGGCTGCAGCTCTCCTGCAGGGCGGCCAGCAGCTCGCTGGCGTGGCTGGACATCAAGGCCGGAAGCCAGAATGCTTCGGCACGATATTGTTCACCTTGCAGGCGCTGTTGTGCCAGTTCTTCTGTGCTGGATACGGGGTGCAGGCGAGAGATAATGCCGGGAAACGCCATACTTATTCCTCTTAATGGGTATCAGGCGGATTATACGAGTTATTGGGGGGGCCACAATAAAGGTTTCTTTTCGAGACTGTTTACCTGAGGCGGCTGAGCGATTACCATCCCCCCTTGAAGGCAAGGGTTGTCGCCGAAAGGCGCTCATAAGATAGAGGCTCGACCATAACGAGTCCGAACAAAACTGATACACTTGACTACGAGTCGTCGCGAAAAATAAAAGGCGGAGTAAATCCGCCAAACGGAGTATGGAACATTATGAATTCAAATATCGTCACTGTTGGCAAGAAGATCCGTCAGATCCGTGAAGCGGTCGGTTTGAGCCGTCCGAAGTTTGCAGATTTGCTGGGTGTTCCTCCCACCACGCTGAAAAACTACGAGCTGGGTTACCGTGAAGTTGGGGGCGCCTTCCTGGTTGCCCTGGCGCACCACCCGGATCTGCACAAGTTCACTCTCTGGCTGCTGGCAGACAAGAAAGTCGCCGAAATCGGCCAGATTGGCCCGGATGACCTCGCCAAGGCGTGATCATCGATGTGAATAGAAATGCCGCCTTCGGGCGGTATTTTTTTGGGTTGCCGATCGATATTTTGATCTAACACGCTTTGAATTATCCATGCAGGCCAACGAGAATAAGCGGCCCCGAAAAGTGGGCCCCTGGTGGTATCTGGCCACCCGAACACTATTACATTCAGGATGATATGAGCAATCGGTATGGAGTATGGGTATGAGCAGTAACGAGTTGGATAAACGCTATGGCCTGATGACTGCCATTGCGATGGTAGTCGGCGTGGTGATCGGCTCCGGTGTCTTCTTCAAGGCCGATGATGTACTGCGTCTGACTGGCGGCAATCTGGCCATTGCGCTGCTGGCATGGGCGCTGGGGGCATTTTCGATGATCTTCGGCGCGCTGGTGTTTGCCGAGTTTGCCCAGCGGATCGAAAAGTCCAACGGTATCGTCGATTATGCCGAAGCGGCATACGGCAAAATGTTTGGTTATCTGGTGGGGTGGTTCAAAGGCGTACTCTATTACGCCCCTCTTTCCGCCATCCTTGCCTGGGTCGCCGCTCTGTACACCATGATCTTGCTCGGCAGTGATAATCCGACCAACTCCGGTGCGACCTGGATACTGGCGGCTGTCTATATGACGGTCACCTATCTGATCAACTTCTATACCCCGGTTCTGGCGGGCAAGCTGCAAGTGGGCTCTACCCTGATCAAGTTGATCCCGCTGATCCTGGTTGCCATTGTGGGCACCATTTCAGGCTTGCTCAATGGTGTCACCGTGACCAACTTTGTGCAGGCAATGGATGGGATAGGAAGCACCGGAGGCACTCTGGCCACGGCCGTGGTTGCCACCGCCTTCGCTTATGAGGGTTGGATTGCCGCTGTGACCATCAACAGCGAAATTCGCGATTCCAAGAAGAATCTGCCCAGAGCGCTGGTGATTGGCACCCTGATAGTCTTTGTGGTCTATGTCACCTATTTTCTGGGGATCGCCAGCGTCTTGCCGACGGACGAGATAGTGGCGCAAGGGGATAACGCGGTAAATCTCGCGACAACCAGCCTGTTTGGCGGGACTGCTTCGACCATTTTGACCGTGTTTGTGATTATCTCCTGCCTCGGAACCCTCAATGGTCTGGTGTTGGCGACCATGCGCATTCCCTACTCGCTGGCGATCCGCAATCAGGGGCCAGCCCCCAAGTGGATGAACCGTATCGAACCGCATCACCACATGCCAATCAACTCGGCCCTCGCGGCAGCGCTGTTGTCGGTGATCTACTCAGTGTTGTGGTACTGCAGCATCAACGAGACATTCGGTCGTTACATCGCTCTGGACGAGATGCCGATCGTGCTGATTTATGGCCTCTATCTGTTCCTCTATGTCTGGTACATGCGCACCTTTACCGAGTTGGGCTGGATAAAGCGGTTTGTGATCCCGACCTGCGCCACCCTGGGCGCGCTCATCATTCTGTATGGCGGTATCACCAATCCCAGTCTGGGACTCTATCTGCTGGTCTCTGTGGGGGTGATTCTGCTCGGGTTGCTCTTCTACCGTAAGGAGTGACCGGGTAAGTAAGTTGAAAAAAGCGCCGAATGGCGCTTTTTTCATGTGTAAACCACAGTATGTCGACAACTAACTGCCCAGCAACCCGAGGCGGCCCAGTTCATCCTTGAGCTGATCGAGGTTGCGCTCGACACAGGCTTCCCCCTCGTTGATGGCATCGCTGGCGCGATGAAAATCCATGATGGAGAAGCTGCCAAGGCGCGGGCAGAGCTGGATCTCCGGCGGGTCCCCTGCCATCCGGGCGCGGGTGATCCGCTCCTGCATGATGTTGATGGAGCCACTCATCACGCTCCACAGACCCGGGGTGGCTGGCGCGGATTCACCGCGATTGAGCCACTGGCTGAGCAGGCCGCCGCTGCCGGGTTGATCCGGCTCGTCGGTCCAGGGTTGGTGCATATCGGTGTTGAGGTTGACCGCAATCACCACCTCGGCACCCATGGCGCGGGCCAGCGAGATGGGCACCGGATTGACCACGGCGCCATCGACCAGCCAGCGGTCGTTGATCCGGGTCGGGGTGAGGATCCCCGGCATGCCGCAGGAGGCGCGTACCGACTGGCGCAGCGGGCCCTGTTGTAGCCAGATCTCGCGGCCGGTATCGAGTTCGGTGGCGATGCAGGCGAAGGGGATGGGCAGATTCTCGAGATCGGGATCCCCCAGATGGCTGGCGGCAAGACCAAACACCTTTTCGCCGCGAAACAGACCGCCGGAGAGGGCCGGGTCGAGCAGGCTGACCACCTGCAGGCGGGTAAAGCCGCGCACCCAGGTTTCCAGCCGATCCAGTTCTCCTGCGGCATAGGCGGCACCGACAAAGCTGCCGATGGAGCAGCCAGCGATCAAATCCGGTTTGATGCCGAGACGTTCAAGGGCGCGGATGACGCCGATATGGGCCCATCCTCTGGCGGCGCCGCTCCCGAGAGCGAGCCCTACGCGGGGTTTACGTGGCACGACAGTCCTCCAAAAAAGGGGTTGAGGGCTCAGCTTACTCCGAGAGTCAGGAGGCGTCACCCTGCCATCTTTCGCTGCGGTTGCGACCGTTGGCCTTGGCCTGATAGAGCGCCACATCGGCGCGGCGCACCGCTTCGTGCAGGGGAAGGTTCTCCTGGTGGGGCAGATAGCCGAGGCTGATGGTGACCTCCAGCCCGGGCTCGATGGCGGCCCAGTCGTGATCCGCCACCGCCTTTCTCAGCCGCTCCGCCAGCTCGCCGAGCTGAGTTGCATCAGCGCGGCCAATCAGCAGCAGAAACTCCTCGCCACCCCAGCGGATCAGGTGATCTGTGGGTCTAAGCTGCTGCTGGCAGATCTGCACCAGCCGGATCAGCACGATATCGCCGACGGCATGGCCGAAGTTGTCATTGACCCGTTTGAAGTGATCCGCATCGAACATCAGGATCCCCGCTTGCAACCGGGACAGCTCTCCCGCTTGTTCCAGCAGCACCAGATAGTGGCGGTTGAAGGCGCCGGTGAGGGCATCGTGGCAGGAGAGGTAATTGAGCCGCTGGTTGAGGCGATGGGATCTCAGGTTGGAGAGGGCGGCCAGCAGCATAAAGAGAATGGCGAGCAGGGTCGGCGTGGACTGGCAGAGCATGGCCCACACCAGCGGCAGCAGGGTGACGCTGTGCACCAGTCGCAGCGGGGTATCGGGGATTGCCATGGTCAGCTGCAATGCCCCTTGTTGCCACTGGTATTCGTCGGTCGGCTCGGGGTCTTGCGGCACCACGGGCTGGTGTGCGCTGCTGGCCAGCACCTGATGGTACTGATTGAGCAGCAGATACTCACCCAGCGCCGGCGCCA
The DNA here is from genome assembly GCF_024436075.1 of Aeromonas sp. JL9. NCBI lineage: Bacteria > Pseudomonadati > Pseudomonadota > Gammaproteobacteria > Aeromonadales > Aeromonadaceae > Aeromonas > Aeromonas sp. JL9. The sequence continues at coordinate 61,319 of NZ_JANFNV010000022.1, forward strand.
GCTGGTTGAGCTGCGATTGCAAGCGTGAGAGCAGGATGTCCATGCTGATCATCCCTACCAGCGAGCCGTCCTTGTAGAGAGGCTGGGACATGGTGACCATGGTGCCCAGTCCGGCAAAATCTTCGTAGGGGCGGGAGAGAATGGTGTCCCGGCTGGGGTTGGGTGACATCAGCGCATCCTGCCAGTAGTGCTTGTCATAGATGCTGCGGGCAAAACGAAACTGGCTGGAGGGGATCCAGGGATAGAGGTAGATAAAGTTGTCCACGCCGGTGAAGTAGGCCCAGGCGATCTCGCTGCCCAGGCGCTGGCTGGCAGTGGCCAGCAAGGGCGAGAGGCTCAGGGCCAAATGAAGTTGCGCCTCCCGCGCACTGCCGGGGGGCGGCAGCGGGCCGTCACCGGTGAGGTTGCCCGCCAGTCCGGCCGGTAAATCGCCGGGGAGCTTGTCGAGGGCCAGGCCCTCTGGCTGCGCCTCGATATGGCGATAGAGCTGGCGGGTGAGCACCGACTGGGGGTCGCTGCGCAGTCGCTCTTCGGCCTGACCGCGCATCGCCTCCAGAAACACTTCGGTCTGCTTGAACCGATCCCGCAGGTAGATGGCGCTGTTGAGGGTATCGCTCTGGTAGAGGCGTTCTATCTGTTTCAGGCTTTGCCGCAAGGTCAGACCAATCAGCAGGATGACCACGGCAAACAGGAGCCAGGTCAGGCGTGTGAGAAAGCGGTGGTCAGACATTTTGGGCATAGGCAGTCAGTCGGGTTGCGAAGGAAATTGTCGTTAGTGTATGCGATGTGGCGTGAAAACAAACGGCGCGACCTGAAACAGAGTGAGCTTATCCCGCTCTTGTTACGTTTTGTCACATTTATACATAGTCACGGCATAGTCTGGGGCTAAAATGGCCCCAATCTGGATTTACCCTCTCACTCTTCATGGACTGTTCGATGAAAATGCGTATCTGGCTCGGCTTGGGCCTTCTTCTAATCGTGGTTGCCGGCGTCTGGGCGCTGCGTCACAGCGAACCCGCCGCCAAAGCACCGACCAGACAGGTCAATATCCGCACTCAAACCGTCAAGCAGAGTCTGGCCGAGCCGACCCTCAAGCTGGTGGGCAAGCTGGCGGCCAATCGCTCCGTCATCATCAGCCCCGAAGTGACCGGTCGCATCGTCAAGATTGCGGTGCAATCTGGTCAGAGCGTGGCGAAGGGGGAGACCCTGATCGCGCTGGATGCGGGCAAGCAGCAGGCGGAGCTGGCCGAGCAGAGCGCCAGCCTGCGCGACGAGAACCGCAAGCTGAGTGATATGCGCAAGCTGGTGGCCCGTGGCGCCGTGACCCAATCCGAGCTGGAGGGGCAGGAGGCCACCGTGGCCCAGGTGCAGGCACGCCTCGATGCCGCCCGCTACGAGCTCTCCCTGCGTACCCTGCAGGCGCCCTTTGCCGGTACCGTGAGTCTGATTGACCTGAGTGAAGGGGCGCTGGTCAATAGCGGCGATACCCTGTTGCATCTCGATGAACTGGACAAACTGCGCCTCGATCTGGCGGTGCCGGAGCGTTACCTCTCCCTGCTGCGCCCGGGCATGGCGGTTACCGCCACCAGTACTGCCTGGCCGGATCAGCAATTCAACGGCACTTTGACCACCCTAGATAGCCGCGTCTCCAACGATACCCAGAACATCAAGGCGCGGGTGATGATCCCCAATGGCAACGGCCAGTTGCGTCCGGGCATGCTGCTCAATGTGGAGCTGGCACTGCCCGCCCAGCAGCTCACCCTGATCCCCGCCCAGTCGGTGGAGTACGCCGGTGAGCAGCGCTTTGTTTACCGTCTCGAGGCCGATGGCCGGGTCAAGCGGGTGCCTGTGGTGCTCGGCGAGACCGAAGGGGAGACCGTCTGGGTCACCGAGGGGCTCAAGGTCGGCGATCGCATCGTGGTCGAGGGTCTGGTCAATCTGCGTGATGGGGTGCTGGTGCGTGATCTGGCCGAGGTGAACGGCTGATGTGGCTCTCCGATATCTCAGTTCGCCGCCCGCTGGTGGCGGTGGTGCTCAGCGCCCTGCTCACCGTGTTTGGTCTGGTCGCCTTCAGCAAATTGACGGTGCGGGAGATGCCCGATGTGCAGATCCCGTCGGTCTCCATCACCACCACCTATGAGGGGGCGGCCCCCTCGGTGATGGAGAGTCAGGTCACCAAGCCCATCGAGGATCAGCTCTCCGGCATCAGCGGCATCAAGAACATCAACTCCATGACCCGCAAGGGACGCTCGATGATCACCGTCGAGTTCAAGCTCGGCTGGAACATGGTGGAGGGGATCTCCGATGTGCGCGATGCTCTCTCCCGCGCTCGGCCACGGCTGCCCGATGATGTGGACGAGCCGCTGGTGACCAAGGACAGCGGCAACGGCGATGTGGCGATCTGGCTCAACTTCAGCAGCAGCCAGATGGATCGCACCGCCATGACCGACTACGCCAACCGGGTGCTGGTCGACCCCCTGAGTCTGGTGGACGGGGTGAGCGAAGTGGCGCTCTCCGGCGATCTCACCCAGGTGATGTATGTGCGGCTGCGCCCGGCCGACATGGCGGCCCGTGGCATCACGGTGAGCGATGTGGAAGATGCCCTCAAGCGCGAGAACATCGAACTGCCGGGGGGCGAGATCCGCAACAACTCCATGACCATGGCGGTGCAGATCGCCCGTCTCTACCACACAGCGGAAGATTTCCAGCAACTGCAAGTCACCACCGCCGCCAACGGCCAGAGCGTCTATCTGGCCGATATCGCCGACGTGGAGGTGGGGGCCAAGAACGAAGACAGCGCCTATCAGCGCAACGGCAAAGAGAGTCTGGGTATCGGCATCGTCGCCCAGTCCACCGCCAACCCGCTGGCGGTGGCGCAGGGGATCGAGAAGAAACTCGGCGAGATGCAGCGCTTCCTGCCGGAGGGGGCCAAGCTCGAGGTGGATTACGACTCCACAATCTTTATCAAGCAGGCAATCGACGAGGTGTACGAGACCCTGGCCATCTGCGCCGTGCTGGTGGTGGCGGTGCTCTATCTGTTCCTCGGGCAGGGGCGCACCACGCTCATTCCGGCCATCACGGTGCCGGTGTCGCTCATCTCCGCCTTTATCGGCGCCTGGTATTTCGGCTTTTCCATCAACCTCATCACCTTGCTGGCCCTTATTCTCGCCATCGGCCTGGTGGTGGATGATGCCATCGTGGTGGTGGAGAACATCCACCACCATCTGCAGCGGGGTGAACCGCCGCTGCTGGCCGCCTGGCATGGCACCCGCGAGGTGGGCTTTGCGGTCATCGCTACCACCGCCGTGCTGGTGATGGTGTTTGTCCCCATAGCCTTTATGGATGGCATGGTGGGGCGGCTCTTTACCGAGTTTGCGATATTGCTCTCCTTGGCGGTGCTCTGCTCCTCGCTGGTGGCGCTGACCCTGACTCCGGCCATGGGCTCCTGGCTGATGCGCCCGCTGGATAAACCGAACCGGCTCACCGCCGGGCTCGATCGCGGGCTCGGCTGGCTGGAGGGGCACTATCGCCACCTGCTGGCGTGGGTGCTGCGTCGCTCCCGCTGGACGCCGCTGGTGCTGCTGCTCTGTCTGGGCGGTATCGGTGCCCTCTTTACCCAGCTGCCGACCAGCCTCACCCCGACCGAGGATCGCGGCGTCATCTATGTCTTCGTCAAGGGGGCGGAGGGGACCAGCATCGAGCGGATGAAGCGCAACATGCAGCAGGTGGAGTCCGCCATCATGCCGATGCTGGGTAAAGGAGTGGTGCAGGCGCTGAGCTTCAGTACCCCCGCCTTTGGCCGTGGCGGAGATCAGACCGGTATGGTCATCATCCAGCTCACCGACTGGGCCGAGCGCGACGTCACCGCCACCGAGTTCTCCCGCTCGCTGGGTGCCAAGCTCTCCGGCATTCCCGATGTGATGATCCGCACCTTCCAGCCCGGTTTCCGAGGCGGCTCCACCGCGCCGGTGCAGTTCGTGCTGCAGGGTAACGACTATGCCGAGCTCTACCAGCAAGGGTTGGCGCTGCAACAGGCGGCGCAGGGCAGCGGCCTGATGCTGAGCCCGGATCTCGACTACGCCGAGAAGACCCCCGAGCTGCAGGTGACCATCAATCGCGACAGCGCCAGCCAGCTCGGCATTCCGGTCTCCACCGTGGCCAACAGCTTGCAGACCCTGCTGGGCGGGGCGAGCAAGACCACTTATGTGGACAGGGGCGAGGAGTATGACGTCTATCTGCGCGGCAACCAGACCGAGTTCAACGGCATCTCGGATCTCGGTCGCATCTATCTAAAGGCCGCCAACGGCGAGATGGTCAGTCTCTCGACCCTGGCCACCGTCAAGCAGGTGGCGACCGCCAACCGCCTCAACCACTACCAGCGGCAAAAGGCGATTACCCTGACCGCCGACGTGCACCCCGACCACACCCTGGGTGAGGCCCTCGATTTCCTCGATGGCTGGGCCAACGCCAACCTGCCCACCGGCATGACGGTGGATTACGCCGGTGATTCCAAGGATTACCGCGACAATCAGGGGGAGATGGTGTTGGTCTTTGGCCTCGCCCTGCTGGTGGTCTATCTGGTGCTGGTGGCCCAGTTCGAGAGCACCCTGACCCCGGCGGTGGTGATGGTGACGGTGCCACTCGGCATCTTCGGTGGCCTGCTCGGCCTCTGGCTGACGGGGCAGGAGATGAGCATCTACAGCCAGATCGGTATGATCATGCTGATCGGCATGGTGACCAAGAACGGCATCCTCATCGTCGAGTTCATCAACCAGCTGCGCCAGCGGGGGGAAGGGTTCGAGGAGGCGATCATCGCAGGCTCGGTGCGCCGCTTGCGCCCGATCCTGATGACCTCGCTGACCGCCATTATCGGCGCAGTGCCGCTGATGCTCTCCATGGGGGCGGGTTACGAGAGCCGGATGGCGGTGGGGACAGTGGTCTTCTTCGGATTGTCGCTGGCCACCCTGGTCACCCTGCTGGTGGTGCCCGCCATCTACCATCTGATCGCCCGCCACGCTGGCATGACAGGGGCGCGGGATCAGCAGGTAGACGAAGCGCTGGCCGCCAGGGGGGCAGGGGAGTCGCAACCTCCGGCGCCCTGATCAGCGCCTTGGCCTGAATCCTGACCTGAACCCTGACCTGCGCGCTCAAGCGGGGCCAGTTATCAGCCTCATTATCACAAGGGCGCCTGCTGGCGCCCTTGCTATTGCGGGCGGCGGCCTATTCCGCGGGATCTATAGGGACAAAAAGCCATCGCCCCCCTTGGCCGCAATCGGTATAATGCGCGACCCGAATTGTTCCAGGTGGTTAAAATGCAGCCGGTACCCAACCTTTTCTCCTATCCCCGCTATTGGGCCGAGTGCTACGGCACGGCGCCCTTCCTGCCCATGTCCCGCAAAGAGATGGACAAGCTCGGTTGGGACAGCTGCGACGTCATTCTGGTGACGGGGGATGCCTATGTGGATCACCCGAGCTTCGGCATGGCGGTCATCGGCCGGATGCTCGAAGCGCAGGGTTTTCGGGTCGGCATCATCGCCCAGCCGGACTGGTCATCGAAGGATGACTTTATGCGTCTGGGCAAACCGAACCTCTTCTTCGGGGTGACCGCGGGCAACATGGACTCCATGATCAACCGCTACACCTCCGACAAAAAGCTGCGCCACGACGACGCCTACACCCCGGGGGATGTGGGCGGCAAGCGGCCGGATCGCGCGACTCTGGTCTATACCCAGCGCTGTAAAGAAGCCTTCAAAGAGGTGCCGGTGGTCATCGGCGGCATCGAGGCATCCCTGCGCCGCATCGCCCACTACGACTACTGGTCCGAGACCATCCGCCGCTCCATCCTGCTCGATGCCAAGGCCGATATCCTCATCTACGGCAACGCCGAGCGGCCGCTGGTGGAAGTGGCTCACCGCATCGCAGCGGGGGAGACCATCGAGACCATGCAGGATATTCGCGGCACCGCCGTTATCCGCAAGGAGCCGCTGCCGGGCTGGAAAGGGGTGGATTCGAGCAAGCTCGACCAGATTGGCCGCATCGATCCCATCATGAACCCCTATATGGAAGGGGCCCCATGCTCGGACGATGCCACCGACGCGGCCCCTGCCGCGCAGGAAGCCCAGCCTGTGCTGGTGCAGCCGGCCAAACCCAAGCCGTGGGAAAAAACCTATGTGAAGCTGCCGGCGTTCGAGCGGGTGAAAGAAGACAAGGTGCTCTACGCCCACGCCTCGCGCATTCTGCACCACGAGACCAACCCCGGCTGTGCCCGCGCCCTGTCGCAGGCCCACGGCGATCGCATCGTCTGGGTCAACCCGCCCGCCTTCCCGCTGGAAACCGAGGAGATGGACGGCGTCTTCGGCCTGCCCTACCAGCGGGTGCCGCACCCGGCCTATGGCAACGAGAAGATCCCCGCCTTCGAGATGATCAAGACCTCGGTCAACATCATGCGCGGCTGCTTTGGCGGCTGCTCCTTCTGCTCCATTACCGAGCACGAGGGGCGCATCATCCAGAGCCGCTCGGAAGAGTCGATCTTGAAAGAGATCGAAGATATCCGCGACAAGGTGCCGGGCTTTACCGGCGTCATCTCGGATCTCGGCGGCCCCACCGCCAACATGTACAAGCTGCGTTGCAAGAGCCCCAAGGCCGAGCAGACCTGCCGTCGCGCCTCCTGTGTCTGGCCCACCATCTGCCCGCATATGGACACCGACCACAGCCCGACCATCAACCTCTATCGCAAGGCGCGCGACCTCAAGGGGATCAAGAAGATCCTCATTGCCTCCGGCGTGCGTTACGACATCGCGGTGGAAGATCCCCGCTATATCAAGGAGCTGGCCAAGTACCACGTTGGCGGCTACCTCAAGATTGCGCCGGAACACACCGAGGAGGGGCCCCTCTCCAAGATGATGAAGCCGGGCATGGGCAGCTACTACCAGTTCAAGGAGCTGTTCGACAAATACTCCAAAGAGGCGGGCAAGCAGCAGTACCTGATCCCCTACTTTATCTCTGCCCACCCGGGCACTACCGATGAAGACATGATCAATCTGGCGCTCTGGGTCAAAGAGAACCGCTTCAAGCTCGATCAGGTGCAGAACTTCTACCCGTCGCCGCTCGCCAACGCCACCACCATGTATTACACGGAGAAAAACCCGTTAAACAAGGTGAGCCGTACCGGTGGCGATGTCTTTGTCGCCAAGGGCGAGCGCCGCCGCCGCCTGCACAAGGCGCTGCTGCGCTACCACGACCCCGCAGGCTGGCCGATGATCCGCGAAGCCCTGCTCGCCATGGGCAAAGGTCACCTGATTGGCAACGGCCCGGGCTGTCTGGTGCCAGCAGAAGGTCGCAACGAGCGCGCCGCCAGCGGCAAGGGCATGAAACCTGCCCTGACTCGCCACAGTAACATTGCCCACCAGCGTGGTAATGGCACAGGCAACAAGCCGACGGGCGGCAAACCGGTGGGTTCCCAACTGCAGAAAGGGGCGGCTAATGGCAAACCGGCCGCACAGGGCGAAGGCCAGAATGCGGGTAAGGGTAAACCTGCCGGAAAACCTGCCCATAAGGGCAAAGCGCCGACCCGCGCCGGCTCTGCCAAGCCGGGCACCAAACCCGCTGCCCAAGGCGGCAAGCCTGCGGCCAAAGGGAATGGTGCCAAGCGACCGGCGCGGTAATATTTCCTGACTGGAGAGCGATAGTAATAAAAAAGGCGACCGGATGGTCGCCTTTTTTTGGGATTATTTGTATGGAAATGGTATTCACCTGACAGGTGCCCACAAAAGGGAGTGGTCATACGGCTTCAAACCGGATAACAAAA
>NZ_JANFNV010000023.1:0-62979 GCF_024436075.1 Aeromonas sp. JL9
CTTGCGTTACTGACGCTGGCTTGCGCCGTGATCTGCTCGCGCTTCGCTGAGAGGTTTTGTTAGCGGCTCTAATACCGCTGCCTTTTTTGATCACCAGATAGGCTGGGTCAGATAGGGGTTGCTCACCTTCTCGCGGCCGAAGGTGGAGCTGGGGCCATGGCCCGGGATAAAGACGATCTCGTCACCCAGCGGCAGCAGGGTCTCGGTGATCGACTTTATCAGCGTCCCGTGATCGCCACGGGGAAAGTCGGTGCGGCCGATGCTGCCGGCAAAGAGCACGTCGCCAACCCAGGCGAGCTGCTCGGCTTGGGAGAGCAGCACGATATGGCCCGGGGTGTGGCCGGGGCAGAAGTAGACATCCAGCTCGCACTGGCCAAGCTGCACCTTGTCACCCTGCTCAAGCCAGCGATCCGGCGTGAAGGCGGGGGTATGGGCGAAGCCGAACATCTGGCTCTGCTGGGGCAGCATGTCGAGCCAGAAGGCGTCCTCCTTGTGGGGGCCGGTGATGGCGACGCCGGTCGTTTCCCGCAGCTCGGCGGCGGCACCCACATGATCCAGATGACCGTGGGTCAGCAGGATATGAGTCAGGGTCAGGCCGCGCTTGGCGATGGCAGCCAGCAGTTTGTCCGCTTCGCCGCCCGGATCGATCAGGGCCGCCTGATGGGTCTCGTCACACCAGATGAGGGAGCAGTTCTGGGCGAACTGGGTGACCGGGATCACCTCGAATTTCAACATAGAGTTCCTCTCTTGGGATGGGTCAGCAGCGCAGCGCGTTGGCATGCTGCTCGGCGAAATAGTCGAGGCAGGCCTGCTTGTCACCGCGAAACACGATGCGCTCCTGCTTGTTGCCAAGCTGGTAGAGATACATGGGGTCGTAGTAGCGGGTCAGCAGCAAGGTGATCCAGGCCAGATGCAGCGCGGTATCACCGCTCTTTTCCTGCTCGGTGAGAGCGGTCTGCATCAGGGCATCCAGCTCGCGGTGGGCCTGATCGCCAAGACGGCGCTTGAGGCGGGCCAGCGCATCGGTGAGGTAGGCGGCAAACAGCGGCCAACCGGCTTCCTGGCCATACATGGCTTGATAGCGCAGCCAGAGATCGTGCACGTAATCTTCGCGGATCTGCTCGGCCCGATCGATTTGCGGAACATCCACCACTACCAGCGGTGCCTGACTCATGGCCTCATGGAGGGAGAGGGGCAGGCAGCAGCGGCCAATCAGCCGGCTCTCATCCTCGACCACGAAGGCGTGTTCGCCGCGATGGCGGCGTTTGAGCAGCTCGATGGCGAGGTTGTTTTCAAAGTTGATATTGCTGGGTTGGCCGCCGGGCAGCTGACCGAAGGAGGAGCCCCTGTGATGGGCATGCCCCTCCAGATCCACCGCCTGGGTCACCTGATCGAGCATATGGGTCTTGCCGGAGCCGGTCATGCCGGTCAGCACGCTCCAGTGACACTCGGCAGAGGCCTTGTCCTGGGTGTCGATCAGGAAGCGGCGCAGCTCCTTGTAGCCACCGGCGACGCGGGGGCGAGTCACCCCCGCTTCAGCCAGCCACTGTTGTACTGTTTGCGAGCGCAGGCCGCCGCGAAAGCAGTAGAGCACGGCATCGGGCTGCTGGCGCAATTGCGCCAGCCAGCCTTCGAGTCGTTCGGCACGTACTGCTCCCCCCACCAGCTTGTGTCCAAGCTCAATGGCGGCGGCCTGACCCTGCTTCTTGAAGCAGGTCCCCACCTGGGCGCGCTCATCGTCTGTCATCAAGGGCAGATTGGTCGAGCAGGGGAAGGCCCCCTCCTTGAACTCGATGGGGGCGCGCACATCAATCAACGGCACATCGTCCAAAAAGAGTTGGGCGTAGTCCGTGGCCAGTGGCAATTCACTCATTGGACAATCTCGATAAAGCGGGAGCCCTCAAGGGGCTTGATCTGGCCGATGGGTGAGAGTGCAAGGCCAGCTTCGCGCGCGATGGCGAGCAGCTCGGCTTCGCTCTCTTTCCCCACGGCGACCAGCAGGCCGCCACTGGTTTGCGGGTCGCACATGATGTTGCGGGTGCGATCGTCCATGGCATCGAGCTTGTGGCCGTAGGAGTCGTGATTGCGCAGGGTACCGCCCGGGACGCAGCCCTCGGCGAGGTAGTAATCCACTTCGTCCAGCAGCGGCAGTGCCTTGAAGTCGAGGCGGGCGCTGACATTGGATCCTTCGCACATCTCCAGCAGATGGCCAGCCAGACCAAAACCGGTGACGTCGGTCATGGCGTGGACACCCGGTAGCTCGGCAAAGCGTTGACCGATCTTGTTGAGGGTGCACATGGCGTTGGGGGCCAGTTGCTCGTGTTCCGGCTTGAGCTTGCCCTTCTTCTGGGCGGTGGTGAGGATACCGATACCGAGGGGCTTGGTCAGATAGAGGGTGTCACCCACCTTGGCGGTATCGTTCTGCTTGATGGCGTTGAGAGGCACGATACCGGTGACCGCAAGGCCGAAGATGGGCTCGGGGGCATCGATACTGTGACCACCGGCCAGCGAAATCCCCGCTTCGTGGCACACCTGACGGCCGCCGTCGATCACCTGCTGGGCCACTTCCGGCGCCAGGGTATTGATGGGCCAGCCGAGGATGGCGATGGCAACGATGGGCTTGCCACCCATGGCGTAGATATCGCTGATGGCATTGGTGGCGGCAATGCGGCCAAAGGTGAAGGGGTCATCGACGATGGGCATGAAGAAGTCGGTGGTGGAGACAATGCCCTGACCGTTGCCGATATCGACCACTGCCGCGTCATCCTTGCTGCTGTTGCCAACGATCAGGGTCGGGTCGTTGAAGCCCGGGATCTGGCTCTTGAGAATGGTGTCGAGCACCTTGGGAGAGATTTTGCAGCCACAGCCAGCGCCGTGGCTGTATTGGGTCAGACGAATGGAAGACATACTTACCCCTTTTATTTGCAAACAGAGCAGAGGCTCTGTGGAGCCGTCTTGGTCAATGGGCGGCCATCTACCGTCATGTAAAGAGCCGCAAAAATAGGTGGCCTTGGCTGCTTCTGGAAGCAGTGATGTCAGGCAGTCACGCAGGGCTGCCGGGTAGGACGGGGAAGAAGAGGCGACAGATGCGCCAACACAGCCCCGCCAAGGGCCACAGGACAGGGCATTATGCCACAAATGCCCCCTCTGGTTCGAACAGGAATTCACACAAAGCGAAGGGGATTGGCGGGTGGAGGGTTAGGGAGGAGGGCGCTGGCATGAGCCGCTCAGTTATCGGCAGGGGGTGAGCTCTCGTGGATTTGCCCCGCAGAGGTTGGCTTAACCTCTGCGGGGCAATCAGCGGGCGAAAGCAGATTAGCCGGCTTGCTCCAGCACCGGCTGGCGAGCCTTGCCGAGCCGGCGCAGGCGCCGTTGCAGTGGCCGCTCCAGCAGGTTGTAGCTCAACGCCGAGAGTCCGATCAGCACCGCCAGCATCAGCAAGGTGGCCACTACCCCCAGCAGCGGGTTGGTCTGGCCATACCACCATGCGGTGATCCCCGGCGCCAGATAGTGGATGAGCTCGCAGCCAGTGAGCAGCACCAGCGCATGGAGCAGGTAGATGGAGTAGGAGAGATCTCCCAGCCAGTTGGTGAAGCGGTTATCCAAAAGGCGCAGCAGCGGACTCCGGCGCTCCCCCTGGGCGGCGGCAATCCAGATCAACAGCACGTAGGAGCTGATCAGCAGCAGTGTCAGCTGCGGCGTCATGGTGAACTGCATCAGCGCGAAGGGCAGCACAAAGGCGACCAGCAGCGGCAGATCATGCTTCATCATGGGCAAGCCTTGCGCGGCCTTGACCCTCGGCAGCAGCCAGAGGCCGAGCACAAATTCACTCACCCCGCGTCCCACCGCCAGCGCCCCGCTGGTGACATCCAGGGTGCCGCGACTGTGCACGATAAAGGCCAGCACCGTCAGCGCCAGCAGGGGGGCGAGATGGCTCCAGCGACTGCGGGTGACCGCGAGCGGGATAAGCAGCGGGAACAATAGGTAGCTGATCCACTCTACGCTGAGGGACCAGGCGGCGAAGTTCCAGGTCAGCCCGTGATCGGTCACCACCTGCAGCAGCAGGAAGGCGCTTGGCAGCGCCTCGGCCGGGGTGAAGGGTGAACCGAAGGGCGGCATCCCTTCCCACTCCCACATCTTGAACAGGGGGCCAGCATAGAAGCCCACCCCGTGCTGTGCCTTGTAAAGCTCCCAGCCAACCAGCAATAGCAGGGTCACCAGATAGAGGGGGTAGACGCGGGTCAGCCGCAGCCAGAGAAAGCGGCCATAGCCCACGGTGCGGGGCGTGCGGGTGAAGGCCTCCCCATAGACATGGGCCAACACCACACCGCTCAAAATAAAGAACAGATCGACCCAGAGATAGCCGTTCTCGATGAGTTGGGTGTGGCCTGCGATCGGCTCCATCCACTGGGGAAAGAGCAATAATCGGGCATGGAACAGCACCACCATCAGGGCAGCGATGCCCCGCAGCGGCGTTAACAGCGGCAATGATTGATTCATATCGGGATCCCTTGTGATGTTCAGCTTGGCCTGACATCTATTTTGTTGTTGTGCCGCCCATCAATCCTGACGGGACGGTTGCCCCGGCTCGGCTGCCGCAGGCGGGATCACACTACGGAAAAGAGAGTCATACGGATGTGATTTAAATCATAAATGTGCAGTTATTGTGCAAAGTAATTTAAACAGAGAAGAAGTGGGGCGCTGGCAGCAAAAGAGGAGGAGAAGGAACGCGAATAAAGCAGAGAGGGTGGTCATCGGGGCGAGCGTCAGGCTCAGGTTTATACGGCGCGATGCAAAACAATCAGGCCCGCAAGGGGCCTGATTGATCACAAGGGAATATGACGACCGATCAGCGGGCGCGTACCACCAGTCCCTTGAGGTAGAAGCCTTCCGGATAGGCGGTACCGATGGGGTGATCGGAGGCCTGGGAGAGCAGCTCCAGGATCTGGGCATCGCGACCGGCATCGAGCGCCGCATCGGCGACGATCTTCTGGAACAGGCTCTGCTCCATCAGGCCGGAGCAGGAGTAGGTCAAGAGCACGCCACCCGGCGCCAGCAGCTGGAACGCCAGCATGTTGATGTCCTTGTAGCCACGGCAGGCGCCCAGCAGCTGGGCCTTGCTCTCGGCGAACTTGGGCGGATCCAGCACGATGACGTCGAACTTCTCGCCCTTCTCGCGATATTCACGCAGCAGCTTGAACACGTCGTGACGGACGAACTGGGTGTTGCTGGTATCCAGCCCGTTCAGCTCGGCATTCTGACGGGCGATATCCAGCGCATTCTGGGAGAGATCGACGTTGACCACCTCTTTGGCGCCGCCCTTGAGGGCATAAACACCAAAACCGCCGGTGTAGCAGAAGCAGTTGAGCACCCGCTTGCCTTCGGTGTACTTGGCAGCAGCCTGACGGTTATCCCGCTGATCCAGATAGAAACCGGTTTTGTGGCCGTTGCGAATGTCTACCAGGATCTTGACGCCACCGTTCTCTTCGATGACCACCGGCTCGTTCGGGGTCTCGCCATAGATAACGCCGGTACGCTCTTTCAGCCCTTCCTTCTTGCGCACTGCCACATCGGAGCGCTCATAGATGCTGCACTCTGGGTAGAGGGTACGCAGTGCTTGCGTTATCAGCTCACGCTGGAACTCGGCGCCGGCGGAGAGGATCTGGCACACCAGAAAATCGGCATAACGGTCGATGGTCAGACCCGGCAGGCCGTCGGATTCGGCGGCGCAGAGGCGATAGCCGGTGAGGCCCTGACGCTTGATCAGTGGATCGCGAGACTCCTGCGCATATTTGAGGCGACGGATAAAGAAGTCGAGATCGACGGTCTCATCCTTGTCGAAGGTCCAGACCCGGGCACGGATCTGGGAGCTGCCTGACCAGGCGCCACGGGCGAGCCACTTGCCATCGTTGGCATAGATCTCGACGGTATCGCCGTCAATGGGGTTGCCCTGAACCCGCTCAATCCCCTTGGAGAAGATCCAGGGGTGGCGACGCAGCAGGGATTTTTCGCGGCCTTTGACGAGATAGATGGAAGCGCTCATGGATGTTTGCCGATGGTAGAAAGAAAAGGGGCCACATTCTATGTGGCCCGCAGGTAAAACTCAAACAACCCTGTGTAATGGATGGGGTTGCCCTGATCTGACACCTCATATGGTCAGAGCTTAATCCCCTTGAGTGCCTGGGTCAGTTCGCTGGCGGTGGCTTTAAGCCCCTGCGTACCGGCTACCGAGGCGCTGGCGGACTCTTCCACCTGAGCCGCTTCATGGCGCACCTGATCCAGATTGTGGGTGATCTCGGCGGCGACCGAGCTCTGCTCTTCGCTGGAAGTGGCGATCTGGGTGCTCATCTCCAGTACCGCATCGCTGTGGTTGCTCAGTTTTTCGATATCGAGCCCCACCTCGCTGATGAGCTGCTGGCTGCTGGCGGCGCGCCCCACGGTTTTCTCCATGATCTCGTTCAGCGCGCCAGTACCGGTCTGCAGCTCTTCGATCATCTGCTGGATCTCCACCGTCGCCTGCTGGGTGCGGCTGGCGAGGGTACGCACTTCATCTGCCACCACCGCAAAGCCGCGCCCCTGCTCACCGGCCCGTGCTGCTTCGATAGCGGCGTTGAGGGCCAGCAAGTTGGTCTGCTGGGAGATGGCGTTGATGACGTTGACCACCTCGTTGATCCGGTTGGCGTTGTGGGTGAGCCGCTCGACCGCGCCGGAGGCGTTGCCAATCTCGTCGGCCAGGGTGCGGATCGCCTCTATGGTGCGAGCTACCCGGTTGGCGCCATTGGCTGCCTCTTCGCTCGATTGGCGGGTTTGTTGCAGGGTGTCGTTGGCATTGCGCGCCACTTCGCGAATGGCGGCTGACATCTGCTCCATGGCGGTGGCCAGTGAATCCATGTGCTGGCGCTGGGAACGCGCCATGGTCTCGCCTTCGCGAGCATGGTCACGAAACTCGTCGGCGGCCATGGTCAGCGCTTCGGCAGACTCCTCCACCAGTTTGACGATCTGGTGCTGGCGGTCGGTAAAGCGGTCGATGCTGCCCGCCAGGGTGGAGAACTCGTCGCGCACCGGGAAGAAGTTGAGACGGAAGGTGAGATCCCCGTTCGCCACGGTTTGCAGCGCCTTGTTAGTGGAGTAGAGCGCACCGGAGACAAAGGTCATCATGTAGTGGATCACCAGCGCCATCAGGGCGGCCAGCGCGCCGATCAGGAGCAGGGTCGAGCCCTGACCCTCCCACATGGAGAGGTTGCCGGTATCGAGATCGCCGGTGACGTAGCCCGCCTGACCCGCTGGCGCGGTAAAGAGGTAGTGCTCCCCTTGCTGTTGCAACCCGCTGCTGCCTTGCCGGGTCAGACGCAGATCAGCAGGCAACACCAGAGTGGGCTGCTGGCTGACCAGTTGCGCTGTGGTCTCGACCCGTTGCTGCAACTGCGCTACCCGCAGGGAGATCTCCTGCTGATGGCTGGCCGCCAGCATATACCAGCTGAGAAAGGCGATGATGAAGAGAGGTAACCAGAACGCGATATGGAATTTTTCACTGATGGTGAGGTGAATGAGATAGCGGTCAACCCACCGGAATTTAACTTCTTTCATAATGGAGCTGCATCCTGCAGAGATAGAGTGTCGGGCACATTATCGTCTCGGGAATTTTTTTCTTAAGCGGAAGGTGTGAGAAATGGGAGAGCAATCGTTTGTCATTCGGGTGTGGGGGCAGGTGCAGGGGGTGGGATTTCGCTATTTCACCCGTGAGCGGGCGCTGCAACTGGGTTTGCGGGGCCATGCCTACAACCTGGAGGATGGCTCGGTGGAGATCCTCATCAGCGGCCCCGCGCAGGGGGTGCAGATGATGCTGGGTTGGCTGGAACATGGCCCGCGCACCGCTCGGGTGACCCGGATGGAGTATGAAGAGGCGCTGCCGCCCACCGGTCAGGGCTTTCACACCAACTGAAGGGGCGGAGACGAGATGGACGCTGACAAACAAGGTCTGTTGCTGACTCAGGCAACAAGCTGGGTCGCCCGTTATCAGGAGGCGGCGCGAGCGGTGCGCGAAGAGGCCAGCGAACCGGCCGTGCATGGCTACCGTATCGCGGCGCGCCGCTTGCTGGCGCTGCTCGCCCTGTGGCGGCCACTCACCTATCATCCCGAGCTGGAGCGGCGTCTGCTGCGCTCGGTCGGGCGGCTCTCGGCGCTGCGGGATGATCAGGTCTACGCCGAGCGTTTTGGCAAGCCGCCTGCCAGCACTGGCAATACTCACAAATCGGCCTGTCGCGTGCCCCTGTTGTCACGGCAACTGGCCCGCTGGCTCGCGGTGGTGGCGCAGGTGCCGGATGCGCGGGCATTGGCGTTCCTCTATCAGCAGCATCTGGCCCTGCGCCTTGATGAGGCGCAGAGCGCTCTCGATGAACCTATTCCCTGCGTTGGGAAATCTGCCAGCTCCCGTCAGCAACAGTTGCGCCGCTGGCATCGGCTGCGCCTCGAGATCAAGCAGGCCCGTTATGGCGTGGAACTGTTGCTGGATCTGGGGAGTGGGGATCCCGGCTGGTTGAGCACCCTGACTCACTGGCAGGAGCGACTCGGCCAGTTGCAGGATTGGCGTCAATGGCGGCGGAGGTTGCGAGCAGTGCAGGGGCACACCCGCAAGCAGGCGAAACTGCGGCAGCAGTTGAAGGGGAAGATCACCACCCGTTTGCGTCAACTGGACTGCCAGCAGGCGGAGCTGGTGGCGCTCAAACTGGCGATGCAGGGAGGCCACAACATGGATGACATGGCAAGTCGGGTGGTCAGGTATTCAGAACAAAATTTATCGCCCGCGAATCCCGGTGGTGGATAGCCCCGAGACCGCAATCTGCGGACGTTATCCGCGACCAGCATCTACAAAAACTATCCAGGCCAAACAGGTGAGACAAAAAAAGAGAGGCCGTTTGGCCTCTCTTCTCTATCTGGCTGTGGTCGCAGTCAGCGATACGCTTACTTGACGCGCATCCCTGGCTGGGCGCCTTCCTGCGGCTCCAGGATCCAGAGATCCTTGCCGCCCGGGCCTGCGGCCAGCACCATGCCTTCGGACATGCCGAAACGCATCTTGCGCGGCGCCAGGTTGGCCACCATCACTGTCAGCTTGCCTTCCAGATCTTCCGGGTTGTAAGCGGACTTGATACCGGCAAACACCTGACGGGTTTCGCCGCCGATATCCAGTTGCAGCTTGAGCAGCTTCTCGGCTTCCGGTACCGCTTCGGCTTTCTTGATCAGCGCGACGCGCAGGTCAATCTTGGCAAAATCGTCATAGGTGATGGTTTCGCTGATTGGGTCATCAGCCAGCGGGCCGGTCACTTTCGGTGCCTGCTCTTTGGCCAGGTCTTCCTTGGAGGCCTCGATCATGGCTTCAATCTTCGCCGGCTCGATGCGGGAGAAGAGGGCTTTGAACGGTGCAACGGTGTGATCAACCAGCGGCATCTCGATGCCATCCCAGCTGAGGGTCTCGGCCAGGAAGGCTTCGGCACGCTCGGCCAGCAGCGGCATGACGGGCTTGAGGTAGGCCATCAGCACGCGGAACAGGTTGATGCCAACAGAGCAGACCGCCTGCAGCTCGGCGTCAGCCCCTTCCTGCTTGGCGATAACCCAGGGCGCCTTGTCGTCCACGTAGCGGTTGGCCTTGTCGGCCAGCGCCATGATTTCGCGGATGGCGCGGCTGAACTCGCGGCTTTCATATGCTTCCGCAATAGCGGTACGGGCGTTGGCGAATTCGGCGTAGAGTTCGGGTTCGGCGCAGGTGGCAGCCAGCTTGCCGCCAAAACGCTTGGCGATAAAACCGGCGTTGCGGGAGGCGAGGTTGACCAGCTTGTTGACCACGTCGGCGTTGACGCGCTGCACGAAATCTTCGAGGTTCAGGTCCAGATCATCGATGCGGCTGTTGAGCTTGGCGGCGTAGTAGTAACGCAGGCACTCGGGATCCAGGTGGTTCAGGTAGGTAGATGCCTTGATAAAGGTGCCCTTGGATTTGGACATCTTGGCGCCGTTGACGGTCACATAGCCGTGTACGTTAACCTTGGTCGGCTTGCGGAAGTTGGCACCTTCCAGCATGGACGGCCAGAACAGGCAGTGGAAGTAGGCGATATCCTTGCCGATGAAGTGGTAGAGCTCGGCGTCGGAGTCCGCTTTCCAGTAGCTGTCAAAGTCGATGTCGCCACGCTTGTTGCACAGGTTCTTGAAAGAGGCCATGTAACCGATGGGGGCATCCAGCCAGACGTAGAAGTACTTGCCCGGGGCGCCGGGAATTTCGAAACCGAAGTAGGGGGCGTCACGGGTGATGTCCCACTGCTGCAGGCCGCTTTCGAACCACTCCTGCATCTTGTTGGCCATCTCTTCCTGAATGGCGCCGGAGCCACGTACCCACTCAGAGAGCCATTTTTCAAACTGCGGCAGGTCGAAGAAGAAGTGCTCGGAGTCCTTCATTACCGGAGTCGCGCCGGAGACGGCAGATTTCGGATCGATAAGCTCAGTCGGGCTGTAGGTGGCGCCGCAGCTGTCGCAGTTGTCGCCATACTGCTCCGGAGACTTGCACTTGGGGCAGGTACCCTTGACGAAACGGTCCGGCAGGAACATGGATTTTTCCGGATCGAACAGCTGGGAGATGGTGCGGCTCTTGATAAAGCCACCATTTTTCAGGCGGCCGTAGATCAACTCCGCCAGCTCGCGGTTCTCGTCGCTGTGGGTGGAGTGATAGTTGTCAAAGCTGATGTTGAACCCGGCGAAGTCGGCCTGGTGCTCCTTGGAGACAGCGGCAATCATCTCTTCCGGGGTGATCCCCATCTGCTGTGCCTTGAGCATGATCGGGGTGCCGTGGGCATCATCGGCACAGATGAAGTGCACCTGATGGCCGCGCATTCGCTGATAACGAACCCAGATATCGGCCTGGATATGTTCCAGCATGTGGCCAAGATGGATGGAGCCATTGGCATAGGGGAGGGCGCAGGTTACCAGCATTTTACGAGGATCAGTTGCCATATTACGTTCTTGATGTGCTTGTTGGGATGATAGAGTGCCGTGCATGTTACCCGAATTGGGGGTAGCCTGCCTAGGGTTGTGGCTATGCCAACCTTGGCAGCACCTGCTGTTACGATTGCAGGCAAGCCACTGATTTGTGTGCGGTAACCGTTCACCTCAAGATAATGACAAGATAATGAGGAGTTAATGGTGATTGATTCAGTAAAACAGATCCTCGCCGAATTTAAGCCAGCAGGCTGGCACAAGGATCTGGTGGATGCCGGATTCGTTCGCGAGATCATCAATCAGGGTCAGGGGCTTACTATCCGGCTGGTATTGCCGTTTGCCGGTCTCTCGCTGCTCGATCAGCTCAAAGAGAACTACGATGCCAGACTGCGCAGCGCCACCGGCGCAGCCCGTATCGACTGGGCACTGGAGATTGATGTCGCCAGCATGCCGCGGGCGCAGGGCCTCAATGCCGTGCAGGGCATTCGCAACATTATCGTGGTTGCTTCCGGCAAGGGCGGGGTAGGCAAGTCCACCACCGCGGTCAATCTGGCGCTGGCCCTGCAAAAAGAGGGGGCGCGGGTCGCCATTCTCGATGCCGATATCTATGGCCCTTCCATTCCCACCATGATGGGCACCCTCAAGGAGCGCCCGGTCAGCCATGACGGCAAGCTGATGGAGCCGGTGATGGCCTGTGGCCTCAAGAGCAACAGCATCGGCTATCTGGTCTCCGAGCAGGATGCCACCATCTGGCGTGGCCCGATGGCGAGCAAGGCGCTGGCGCAGATCCTTCATGAGACCCGCTGGGGCGAGGTGGATTATCTGGTGGTAGACATGCCGCCGGGCACTGGCGATATCCAGCTCACTATGGCTCAGCAGGTGCCCACCTCGGCGGCAGTGATCGTCACCACCCCGCAGGATGTGGCGCTGGCCGATGCCCGCAAGGGGATCGCCATGTTCAACAAGGTCAATGTGCCGGTGCTCGGCATCATCGAGAACATGAGTTATCACGTCTGCAGCGCCTGCGGTCATCATGAGCCGCTGTTCGGTACCGGTGGCGGTGAGAAGATGGCAGAGCAGTATCAAGTGGCGCTGCTTGGCCAGTTGCCGCTGCACATCGACATCCGCCAACACATGGATGATGGCTGCCCGACGGTGTTCGGCGCACCGGAAGGGAGCCTGGCTCAGGCCTATTTGAAGCTGGCGCGTAGGGTAGGGGCTGAACTCTTTTTCAGCGCAAAACCGATTGCGACCCCCCTCTATGCCATGGCGCTGGATGAATAATCGGCGGTCGGTCACTTGAAAGGGAATTGAGGGTGGGCATGACCCACCCTTTTTTATATAATGGATCGGTTTAAACCATCCCCACTGCTCTTCTCTTTTAGGTATTTGTCATGTCTGATACTCAACATTCGTGTGTGATCATCGGTATTGCGGGCGCATCTGCGTCTGGCAAAAGTCTTATAGCCCAGACCATTTATGAAGAGCTGGTGGCCGAACTGGGCGCAGGTCAGATTGGTGTGATCACCGAAGATTGCTACTACCGTGATCAGACCCACCTGACCATGGAAGAGCGGGTCAAGACTAACTATGACCACCCCAACGCGCTGGATCACGACTTGCTGGTACAGCACCTGAGCCAGCTGGTCAAAGGTGACGCGGTTGCCATTCCCCAGTACTCCTACACCGAACACACTCGGATGAACGAAGTGACCCCGTTTGCGCCGCGCCGGGTGATCATTCTGGAAGGGATCCTGCTGCTGACTGACAGCCGTCTGCGGGATCTGATGGATGCCTCCATCTTTATGGATACCCCGCTCGACATCTGCCTGCTGCGCCGTCTGGTGCGTGATGTGCAAGAGCGTGGCCGTACCATGGACTCCGTGCTCAAGCAGTATCAGAAGACGGTGCGTCCAATGTTCCTGCAGTTTATCGAGCCGTCCAAACAGTATGCCGATGTGATCGTGCCCCGTGGTGGCAAGAACCGCATCGCCATCGACATGCTCAAGGCGCGTATCCGCCACATGTTGATCGGTTAAGATGAAACAAGCCGGGTGATGCCCGGCTTTTTTAAAAGCACAATTTGTCAGGAGAGTCGCCCAATGCGTCTGTGTGATACCGATATTGAACGCCATCTGGATGAAGGCAAGATCGTCATTGAGCCACGGCCCGGGGTAGAGCGGATCAGTGGTGTCAGTGTCGATGTGCTGCTGGGTAACGAGTTTCGGGTGTTTCGCGATCATACCGCGCCCTATATCGACCTGAGCGGCCCGAGCAGCGAGATGGCCGATGCCATCGATCGGGTGATGAGTGACGAGATCCACATCCCCGATGGCGAAGCCTTCTACCTGCACCCGGGTCAGCTGGCGCTGGCGGTGACCTACGAATCCGTCACCCTGCCTGCCGATATCGTCGGCTGGCTGGATGGCCGCTCTTCACTGGCGCGCCTGGGTTTGATGGTGCACGTGACCGCGCACCGCATCGATCCGGGTTGGTCCGGTCGCATCGTGCTGGAGTTCTACAACGGCGGCAAACTGCCGCTGGCACTGCGCCCGAAGATGAAAATTGGCGCCTTGAACTTCGAGATGCTCTCCGGCGTCGCGGCCCGTCCCTACAACAAGCGGGAAAATGCCAAGTACAAGAGCCAACAGGGCGCCGTTGCCAGTCGTATCAATCAGGACTGATAACTGGCAATACGGCAACGATGCAAGGGAGCACAAGGTGCTCCCTTTTTGCATCTGGAATCAAACGGATATGGGGCTGATGGTGCTGGTCGGATGAGATTGGCGGGGCAGGGACGTTTTATCACCACTTTCGCCCGTTTTTCTGTCATAAAAACGTCATAAAAATGAAATTATTGGCTTAATTGTCAGCTATTTTTGCCCTTTCCCGCAATCATTGATGGCTTTAATTAATCGGTGGCAAGCCGCATGAAGACTGGCTCTAGGATATTTTTTTCCAAAAAGCTCTTTTTTTTTATGGCTGAAATATTTCAATGGTGGCTATGGTGTTGGCCGCCATCTGGCATAATCCGCCGCAACTCATAAACAGGCTTTTTTTTATGTTTGAAATGTTTAGTGGTTTGGGTTTGTGGTGGTCAATCGGTTTGGTATTGGCCGTTTTTTTTGTGCTTGCCTATGAATTTATCAACGGCTTTCACGATACCGCCAACGCGGTAGCAACGGTTATCTATACCAAGGCGATGCCAGCTCACCTGGCGGTCGTTGCATCGGGGATCTTCAACTTTTTCGGCGTCATGTTTGGTGGACTGGGTGTGGCCTATGCCATTGTCCATCTGCTGCCCATCGACCTGCTGCTTGGGATGGACTCCACCCAAGGGTTGATCATGGTCTTCTCCTTGCTGTTTTCTGCCATCGTGTGGAACCTGGGCACCTGGTTTTTCGGGATCCCGGCCTCCAGTTCACATACCTTGATCGGTTCCATTCTGGGGGTAGGCGGCGCCTATGCCTGGATCACCCATAAACCGGTGACAGAAGGGATTAACGTGGGCAAAGCGATCGACATCATGCTTTCCCTCATCATTTCTCCCACCATCGGCTTCATCATCGCGGCACTGCTGCTGCTGGCGATGAAGCGCATCTGGACCAGCAACAAGATCCACAAAACACCGGAAGAGCGTCAGCTGGTGGATGGCAAGAAACACCCGCCGTTCTGGGCGCGTCTGACCCTGGTGGCCTCTGCCATGGGCGTCAGCTTCGTGCACGGCTCCAACGATGGCCAGAAGGGCATCGGTCTGGTGATGCTGGTGCTGATCTGCATGGCGCCCGCCTATTTCGCACTGGACATGAACAGCCGCGCCTATGATCTGGACCGGACCCAGGATGCCAACCAGCGCATCATGGAGATCTACCAGCGCAACCAGTCCGCCCTCTCTGGCGTTATCAACTTCTCTGCACCGGCAACGGCTCAGGAAGAGCTGATGACCCACTGCTCCGCCGATGGCGTGCTGCAGGCGATGGCGACTCTGGATGCCCGTCTGGGTGCCGTGCGTACTTATGATCAGATGAGCTTGACCGACCGCCGCGAAGTGCGTCGTCTACTGCTCTGTATCGATGACACCGCCCGCAAGGCTGCCAAGCTGCCGCTGCCAGCCAAGGAGCTGACTGATCTGGCCAAATGGCGCAAGGATCTGACCGCGACTGCTGAATACGCACCGACTTGGGTGATCGTCTCCATCGCGCTGGCGCTCGGTTGCGGCACCATGGTGGGCTGGCGTCGTATCGTTCATACCGTGGGCGAAAAAATCGGTTCCACCGGTATGACCTATAGCCAGGGCATCGCGGCCCAGATCACGGCAGCAACTTCCATCGGGGTTGCCAGTCTGACCGGTATGCCGGTGTCCACCACCCACATCCTCTCTTCTGCGGTGGCGGGTACCATGGTAGCCAACAAATCCGGCCTGCAGAGCCAGACTATCAAGACCATCCTCATGGCCTGGGTGCTGACCCTGCCGCTGACCATGTTGCTCTCCGGCGGCCTGTTCATCGTCAGCCACCATCTGTTTGGTGGATAACATCGTTATTTTTCTAAGGGCCTGCGGGCCCTTTTTCATATCTGCGATCTGCCTTAATATGCCAACAAGCAAGCTTATATATTAAAGTTATCAACAGTCGTGATGCTGAACATTAACGCTTGGAATGAACTTTCTCAGGGATACCCAAAGCGCAAACACAGAGTTGAGTACGGCATTTTCCTATAGCAACACTCCTTTCAAAATCCCGTTCACCCGCTCCGCCAACGCATTCTGGTAACAGTCATACCCATCCGTCATCGAGCATTTCACCCCGTACCGTTCATGTAATGACTGATACAGTCCCGAGCAATACTGCACGCCGCGGTCCGAGTGATGGATGAGTTCACCGTCGCCACGCCGTTGCTTCAGCGCTTTCTTGAACGCCATCGCCACTGATTCGGCATGCATTCCTTCGTGTACGTGATGGCCCACTATCTTGCGTGAGTAGGTATCCGTCACCAGGCTCAGGTACAGCGGCCCGCTCCTGGCTGGCACCAGCAGGCGGTGCTCGGCCAATATCCGAAACAGCCTGTCACGCCCTACCTTGAGCCCGCCATCATCCTGACCCTGCAGCAGATAATGCAGCTTGCGAGTGCCGACCCGAGGTTGTCGCAGCCGAACCTGACGCACAAAGCGCACCACCTGCAGCCCTTGTGCATGGCGCTCGTCGGCGACCCGATTGCGCTTGTAGTAAGCCTGCCGGCTTATCCCCAGTAACAGGCAAGCCCTGACAACGGTCAGCTTCTCGACTTGCTCGGTCGCTTTTTTACGATGGAGACGCCGTAGTCATTCCTGAGTACATCGACGACGGCCTCAAAGAACTGGGCCTTCTGACTCATCAGCGCCAGTTGCTTCTCGAGTTCATTGATGCGCTGTTCGGGCGTCTGGTTGTCGGGGTCAGGCATGGTGATGCTCCTGCCGGCGCGTACAGAAGCCCCCTGGCTCCAATCTTGCCGACCATGTTTACGCAACCATACCAGAACGGTGGAGCGGCCCTAAATGCCATAACGCGCATGAGCCTGTTTGTAGGTGAGCTCGCCTTTTTCAATCTGCTCGACCAGTGCTAGTTTAAAAGTCAGCGAGTAATCGCGCAGTGTCCGTTTCACACCTTGTCCCATCGGGTTCTCCATTTATTGGGGGGAAAGGTGTAAACCATATTCAGGACGGGACAAAGAGAAATAAAAAAGCCACACCGGTTGGTGTGGCTTTTGTTTAGGGGATCAACCCGGGTTGCTTAGGGGCGACCGGCCGGGCAGGTGGCCACGTTGACGGCGGCTGTGCTGCCACCATGACGACCTGATGTGCTCACTTCGTTGCGTACCAGCGGCGGGTAGTTAACCGGCTCACGAGCAGGCAGGGCAGGGGCTTCGGCAGGAGTTGCCATCGGGGCGGATGCTTTGCGGGCACGAGCCAGCAGGCCAGCACCTTGAGCTACCTGTTTGGTCACGACCGGAGTCTCTTCCACTGCAACGGTAGCGACAGGTGCCGGGGCTTCGACAACCGCAGTTGGCATCTCGACGGCAACCGCTACAGCTTCCACAGCAGGAGTGCTGACAGCAGGGGCCTCTTCAACCACCGGAGCAGTTTCAACGACTTCAGCAGCCGCCACGTCGATAGCCTGAGCGGTGACAACGGCAACTTCCGGCTCTGCTGCAACCACGACTTCTGCAACAGCTGCAACAACCGGGCTAGCGATCACATCGGCTTGAGTTGCTTCGACCTGGGCAGCAGCCTGCTCGGCAGCTTCTTCAGCAACGGCTTCGACAACCACATGCTCGGTCAGTGCCGCAGAGGCTTGCAGAGCAGCAGCGACGGCTTCAGCGCTCGGGATGGTAACAACAGGCACTACCGGCTCTTCAACCTGCGCTTTGGCAATATCTGCCTGGGCTGCGGTGGTCAGAGTGGTGGTATCTTGCTGTTCTTCGTCACGTTGGCTGCGGGCATCTTCGTTGATGCGCTTGCGGCGCTGACCTTCGATACGCTGGCTGCGAGGAGTGCGGCGTGAACGGCGCTGGCCTTCACTCTGCTCTTCCTGCTCGTTACCCACGGTGGTATCGATCACTTCAGCTTGCGCTGGTACTTCGTCAACCGGCAGGGCAGGGGTGTCAGCAGCGGCGACATCGACGCGGATCTGCTTGCGCAGTTGACGACGTTCGCGGCGCTCGGCCACTTTCTGCTCTTTCTCCTGACGTGGCTGGGCAGCAGCTGCATCGACGGTATCTACTGCATCAACAACGACTTCGGCGCGCGGCTCACGGGGAGCACGAGGTTCACGGGCCGGACGTGGCGCACGTTCCTGGCGCGGTTCGCGCTCCTGACGGGGTTCACGTTCCATGCGCTGTTCGCTGCGCACTTCGCCACGAGCTTCACGCTCCTGACGAGGCTCGCGCTCTTTGCGGGGACGGCGATTGCGGTTTTCACCAGCTTCGCGGTTGCCACCTTCACGCTTCTCGCCAGCTTCCGCATTATTGCGGTTACCACGATTGTCGTCACGACGAGGACGCTGACCACGGCCACGACCTTCTTCGCGCTGGTGACGTTGACCCTCTTCCTTGCGTGCTTCACGAGCAGCAGGTTTCTCGGCGGGCGCTTTCACGTCGGCAGGGGCAGCATCGCTGCTGAACAGGCCGGTAATGCCTTTGATCAGCTTGCTGAAGAAGCCGGCTTCGGCAGGGGCCGCAGCAACGGGAGCCGCCGGCTGTTGCGGCGCAACAGGGGCAGGTTGTGCCGGTTGGGCAAAGCCTTGCAGCAGCGGTTGCTCACGCTCGATCACCTGAGCTTGCTTCGGTTGGTAGACCGGCTTGGCAATCTCGGTTTTCAGCTCGTAGCTGGCCGCTTCCGGGATCTCGTTCTGACGAATACGAGTCACTTCGTAGTGCGGGGTTTCCAGATGCTGGTTCGGAATGATGTAAACACGCACATCATTGCGCTGTTCCAGACTGGCGATGGCGGCACGCTTCTCGTTAAGCAGATAGGCTGCAACATCCACCGGTACCTGGCCGTGAACCTGCTCGGTGTTGTCCTTCATGGCCTCTTCTTCGATGAGACGCAGGATGGACAGGGCGAGAGATTCGTTGTCACGGATCACGCCTTGACCCTGGCAACGGGGGCAGATATGGCTGCTGGACTCGTTGAGGGAGGGGCGCAGACGCTGGCGAGACATCTCCAGCAGACCGAAACGGGAGATCCGGCCAAGCTGGATGCGGGCACGATCCTGATGAACTGCTTCACGCAGACGGTTTTCCACTTCGCGCTGATGGCGAACCGGGGTCATGTCGATGAAGTCGATAACGATCAGTCCACCCAGATCGCGCAGACGCAATTGACGGGCAATTTCATCGGCCGCTTCCAGGTTGGTTTGCAGCGCAGTCTCTTCGATATCGCCGCCCTTGGTGGCGCGGGAGGAGTTGATATCGATGGAGGTCAGTGCTTCGGTCGGATCGATAACGATGCTGCCGCCGGAGGGGAGGCGCACTTCACGCTGGAAGGCTGATTCAATCTGGCTCTCAATCTGGAAGTGGTTGAACAGGGCAACTTCACCCTTGTACAGCTTCACACGGTTGAGGAAATCGGGACGTACCAGCTCGATATGGGCCTTGGCTCGTTCGAAAATCACCGGATTGTCGATCAGGATCTCGCCCACATCGCGACGCAGATAGTCACGGATGGCACGCACGATGACGTTGCTTTCCTGGTGGATCAGGACCGGCGCGGCGCGCTCCTGAGAGGCCTTGTGGATGGAGTCCCAGTGGTTGAGCAGAACGTTCAGATCCCACTCCAGTTCTTCCGGAGACTTGCCTACACCGGCGGTGCGCACGATCAGGCCCATGCCTTCCGGCACGGTCAATCCGCTCAGAGCTTCTTTCAGTTCAGTCCGCTCATCACCCTCGATGCGGCGGGAGATACCACCGGCACGGGGGTTGTTGGGCATCAGTACCAGGTAGCTACCTGCCAGGCTGATAAAGGTGGTGAGGGCTGCACCCTTGGTGCCACGCTCTTCCTTGTCGATCTGGACGATAACTTCCTGACCTTCGCGGACCACTTCTTTGATGTTGGGACGACCCTGATAGGAGTAACCGGAGGGGAAGTAATTGCGGGCGATCTCCTTCAACGGCAGGAAACCGTGGCGCTCGGCGCCGTAATCAACAAAAGCAGCTTCAAGGCTGGGTTCTACGCGGGTGATCTTACCCTTGTAAATGTTCGCTTTCTTCTGCTCGTGTCCCGGACTTTCAATATCCAAATCGTAGAGCTGTTGTCCGTCAACCAGCGCTACGCGCAACTCCTCTTCTTGAGTTGCGTTGATAAGCATTCTTTTCATTGAGTTCTCATTATTGTGTCATTTTGATTTCCTCCATCTGGGTCCTGCCAGCGCCGGCCTCGGGTCTTCAGCATACTGGGGCAACCTCCCGGTTGGGGTATGCATGAGGCGCAAACTAAGGGCGTTCTGGTCATCACTTCTCGAGAAGGAATGAATAAGGATGCCGAAATGGAGACAAATAAACGGTGATGTTTGTGTTCTCCATGCGTTGTACCTCGCACCCGGGAACCGTCATGTTCTTGTATACACGGTGTTTCGGGATTGGGTGGCATACTTTTTGGCCACTTAGTACAAGGCTTGAACACAATGACAAAACCTTGTTTATTATCCCATTTAAACCTCTTTTATAGCAAGGCGCCATTTTTCAACAAACCATGCAGCCAAGGGGCGCTGGCAGTGTTAAAATCCGCGCCATGACACAGATACATCAACAAGTGCAGCTGCTCACCATCGAAGCTGAGCATGACGGGCAGCGCATCGACAATTTTCTCAAGACTCAGCTAAAGGGCGTCCCCAAGAGCCTGATCTATCGCATCCTTCGCAAAGGCGAAGTGCGAGTAAACAAAAAGCGCATCAAACCGGAGTACAAACTCTGCGCAGGTGACGAGGTGCGGGTGCCCCCCGTGCGCGTTGCCGAGAAAAATGAGCTGCCTTCAGCCAACCTCGGAGTTATCCAGCGTCTGGAGAGCCAGATCCTGTTCGAAGACGATGCCATGATCGTGCTGAACAAGCCCTCCGGCATGGCAGTACACGGTGGCAGCGGGCTGAGCTTTGGCGTGATTGAAGGGCTGCGCGCCCTGCGGCCGGAAGCCCGCTTCCTCGAACTGGTTCATCGACTGGATCGCGACACCTCTGGTGTATTGCTGGTTGCCAAGAAACGCAGCGCCCTGCGCAGCCTGCATGAGCAGTTGCGGCTCAAGACCATGCGCAAGCAGTATCTGGCGCTGGTGCGCGGCAAATGGCAGGCTCACGTCAAGGTGGTCAATGCCCCGCTGCGCAAAAACGATCTGCAGTCAGGTGAACGGGTAGTACGGGTCAGCGCCGATGGCAAGCCCTCCGAAACCCGGTTCCGCATCGTGCGTCAATTTGCCGAAGCGACTCTGGTCGAGTGCAGCCCCATCACAGGCCGAACTCACCAGATCCGCGTGCACACCCTGCATGCCGGTCACCCGATCGCCTGTGACGATAAGTACGGTGAAGCGGCGTTTGACGAGAAAATGCGCAGCCAAGGGCTAAAACGGCTCTTTTTGCATGCCTGGAAGCTCAGCTTCACCCATCCGGCCGATGGTCGCGAGATGCAGGTAGAAGCGCCGCTGGCACCTGAGCTCGACAACTTCCTCAACGGCTTGCCACGCTGATGCAGGATATCCGGCTCGCCATTTTCGATTGGGACGGCACCCTGATGGATTCGGTAGGCCGGATTGTTGCCTGTGTGCAAGGGGCCGCCAGAGATTGTGAGCTGGCGGTACCTGCACCGTCCCAGATCCGGCAGATTATCGGGTTGAGCCTCGATGTCGCCATGTCCCGTCTGTTCCCCTTATGCAGTGGCAGTGGCGCCACCAGCGGTGAGCGCCAGATTGCCGCACTCATCGATCGCTATCGTCATCACTATCTGCACGATGCCACCCCCAGCCCGTTGTTTGCTGGGGCAGGGGAGTTGCTGCATGACTGGCAGTCACGAGGGCTGCAACTGGCCGTCGCGACCGGGAAATCACGCCGCGGGCTGGATCGGGTATTGGATGAAACCGGGCTACGCCCGTTGTTTGTGGCTAGCCGAGGGGCCGATGAGGCCCGCTCCAAGCCTGATCCGCTGATGCTTGAGCAGATCCTGGACGAGCTGGGGCAGTCACCCCGGCAGGCGGTAATGATCGGCGACTCTGTTCACGATATGGCGATGGCCGAGGCGATCGCCATGCTGCGTATTGGTGTCACCTGGGGGGTGGATAGCCGCGATGCCCTCAGTCGTCACGGGCCAGTGGCGGTGGTGGATTCTATGGCGGCTCTTCGCGGGCTGTTATAGGCGCCTCTCTTTAAGAGACGTCGATCTGATTGATAACAGAAGCCCGGTCTATTGACCGGGCTTTTTATATGCTCGATCTAGCTTATCTATTCGTCCGCGATCAGGGCAGGGCAATACCGTGGCGCTCCAGCAGCTCGATCAGGCCGATCAGCGGTAGACCGATCAAGGCGTTAGGATCGCGCCCTTCCAGCCCCTTGAACAGCACGATCCCCATCCCTTCGCATTTGAAACTGCCCGCACAATCGAGGGGCAATTCAGCCTCTACATAGCGGCGAATGGCGGCTTCATCGAGGTTGCGAAAATGGACGGTGAAAGGCTCCACCAGTTGATGAGCCTCCCCAGTTGCGGCATTCACCACGCACAGGCCGGTGTAGAAGGTGACGCTGCGCCCCTGGGCCGCCATTAGCTGGGCGATGGCATTGTCGATGGAGCCAGGTTTGCCGAGGATGTGCCCATCACAGACACACACCTGATCAGAACCGATGATCAAGCCGTGATCACGTTGCCCGGCGATGGCATCAGCCTTGGCACGGGCCAGTCTGGCCACCAGCGCGTCGGCGGATTCACCAGCCAGTGGTTGCTCATCCACATCGGGGGCGGCACATTCAAAGGGGAGTCCGAGCTTCTCCAGCAGGGCTTTGCGATAGCGAGAAGTTGAGGCGAGGATCAGATTCTGTGGCATAATCGAGTTACCGATGAAAGCAAGTACCGGCATTCTAGGGACTTGTGACGTTAAAATCATCGGCGGTAAGGACTTTTTCCTTTGACTATCAGTTGTTGGACCTATATTATTCGCGCCCTATGCAAAAGGTGAAGTTGCCCGTTAAGGTTGATCCAGTCCGTAGTGCCTTGAAGCTGCTCGATTACATCGGGATAGTGGAAAAGTCGCAGATGCCCAGGCTGGAGGAATCAACCGCTGGCTTGCAGAGTGATATCGAGGTATCACTGTACTTTGGCAAAGATGTCCAGAAGTTGACCGTTATGAAAGGCACTGCCCATGCCAAGGTTGACCTGGTTTGCCAACGTTGCGGAGAGACATTCGAACACCTCTGTGAAGCTGAATTTATCTACACTCCGCTGTTCGAAAGAACAAACGAGGAAGAACTGCCGGAAGCTTATGAGCCCATTGAGTTGGACGAAAACGGCGAGATAGATCTTCATCAAATCCTGGAGGATGAACTCATCCTCTCGTTGCCTCAAGTCGCAATGCATTCTCTGGATGCATGCCCGAGAGGAAACATGGAGATGACCTGGGGTGAAATCGAACCTGCTGATGAGCGGCCGAATCCCTTTGCAGTTCTTGAAGAGCTTAAACGTAAGTGAATTTAGGAGTTAGCCTACAATGGCCGTACAACAGAACCGTAAAACCCGTGCCAAGCGTGGCATGCGTCGTTCCCACGATGCGCTGACCACCGCTGCCCTGACTGTTGATCAGACCAGTGGCGAAATTCATCGTCGTCACCACGTGACTGCCGATGGTTTCTACCGCGGTAAAAAGGTAATCGCTTAAGGATTGCCTTTGTCTACGCAAACTGTCGCGCTAGACATCATGGGGGGAGATATTGGCCCCTCGGAAACAGTGCCTGCCGCCGTGCAGGCACTGTCTCTTTTACCCCAGCTAAAACTGATCCTGGTCGGCGACCAGCACCAGACCTCTTCTTTGCTGCAGCAACATGGCTTGCTGAATCATCCCCGCGTTCGTTTCGTGCATGCATCCCAGGTGGTTGGCATGGGCGATAAACCGATCGTGGCGTTGCGTACTCTGAAAGACTCCTCCATGCGGGTGGTACTCAATCTGGTGAAAGCCGGTGAGGCCGATGCTTGCGTCAGTGCCGGCAATACCGGCGCGCTGATGGCGATGGCCAAGTGCGTGCTCAAATCCCTGCCCGGGGTCGATCGGCCGGCACTTATCAAGGCGCTGCCAACATTGAGTGGCAAACGTACCGTGATGCTGGATCTCGGCGCCAATGTCAGTTGCGATGCCGATACCTTGCTGCAGTTTGCGGTGATGGGCTCCGTCGTGGCCGAAAAGGTAGAAGGCATTGCGTCACCCCGTGTTGCTTTGCTCAACATCGGCGAGGAGGAGATCAAGGGCAACGATCTGGTGCGCCACAGCGCCGAATTGTTGCGTCAGTGCCACGCGCTCAATTATGTCGGGTTCGTCGAAGGGGATCGCATCTTCAGCGGCGACAGCGACGTGATCGTCTGCGACGGTTTTGTCGGCAATGTCGCCCTCAAGACGGCAGAAGGGGTGGTGCGGATGATGGCCCAGCTGGCCGGATATCCCCGCAAGAAACGCACTTTTCTTGGCCGGATCGCCGGATTTATGTTCAAACGGCGTTTTTCTTACCTGAACCCCGACCAGTATAACGGGGCAAGTCTGTTAGGATTGCGCGGCATTGTGGTAAAAAGTCATGGGCGGGCCGAACGGCGCGCTCTGTGTAATGCGATCCTGCTGGCCGCACAAGAGGCCAAACATCAACTTCCACTGCAAATAGCAGATCGCCTTGAAGCTGTCTTCTCCGACAGGGATCTATAAGAACTCTATGCATAGCAAAATTCTGGGTACTGGCAGCTACCTGCCGAGTTCAGTGCGTACCAACGCCGATCTCGAGCAGATGGTTGAGACCAGTGATGAGTGGATCGTGGAACGCACCGGTATCCGTGAGCGCCGTATTGCCGGGGCTGACGAAACCGTTGCCACCCTCTCTTACCAGGCCGCCCTGCGCGCCCTGGATGCAGCCGGTTTGACCGCTGCCGATCTCGATATGATAGTGCTGGCCACCACCAGTGCTGAAAATGCCTTCCCGGCTGCCGCCTGCGAGCTGCAGGGGCTGCTCGGCGTACCGGGCATTCCTGCCTTTGACGTGGCTGCTGCTTGCGCAGGCTTCACCTACGCACTCTCCATTGCCGATCAGTTCGTCAAATCCGGCGCAGCCCGCCATGTGCTGGTCGTCGGGGCCGATGTGCTCTCCCGCATGTGCGATCCGCAAGATCGCGGCACCATCATCCTGTTTGGTGATGGGGCAGGGGCTGTGATTGTCGGTGCCAGCGAGACGCCGGGCATCCTCTCTACCCATCTCCATGCCGATGGCCGTTATGGCGAGCTGCTCAAGCTGCCGCACCCTCGTCGCGGCATGCCGGGTGCCGAGCTCGAAGCCTACATGTACATGAAGGGCAACGATGTCTTCAAGGTCGCGGTCACCCGTCTGAGCGAGATCGTCACCGAAACGTTGGCCGCTGCTGGCATCGAGCCGAGCGAGCTGGATTGGCTGGTGCCACATCAGGCCAACTTCCGCATCATCAGCGCCACTGCCAAGAAGCTCGGTATGAGCCTCGATAAAGTGGTACTGACCCTCGACAAGCACGGCAATACCTCTGCCGCTTCCGTTCCGGTTGCCTTCGACGAAGGGGTACGAGATGGCCGGATCAAACCGGGTCAGCTGGTACTGCTGGAGGCCTTCGGCGGCGGTTTTGCCTGGGGCTCGGCGCTGGTTCGCCTCTGATCTTCGGCGGGATGGTGCACCTATCATCCCGTCACCGATTTCATTTTGTCTTATCTAAAAGGAATCAATGATGACCCAATTTGCCATTGCCTTCCCGGGACAAGGTTCCCAGTCCGTTGGCATGCTGGCCGAGCTGGCCGAACAACATGCCGTGATCAAGGAGACCTTCGCCGAGGCGAGTCAGGTGCTGGGTTATGACCTGTTTGCCCTGGTGATGGATGGTCCGGTTGAAGATCTGAACAAAACCTGGCGCACCCAGCCTGCACTGCTGACTGCCTCTGTCGCCCTGTGGCGCCTGTGGCAACAGCTGGGTGGGGCAACGCCTGCCATGATGGCGGGTCACAGCCTGGGTGAGTACTCGGCGCTGGTTTGCAGCGGCGCACTCGATTTTGCCGATGCGGTCAAACTGGTCGAGCTGCGTGGTCTGGCCATGCAGGAAGCGGTACCAGAAGGCACCGGCGCCATGGCGGCTATCATCGGTCTGGATAACGAATCCATCGCCGCCAATTGCGAAAAAGCGGCAGAAGGACAGGTGGTCTCTCCGGTTAACTTCAACTCCCCGGGCCAGGTGGTTATCGCCGGTCACAAAGAGGCCGTTGAGCGAGCCAACGTGCTGATGAAAGAGTCGGGCGCCAAGCGCGCACTGCCGCTGCCGGTCTCCGTGCCGTCTCACTGCGCGCTGATGAAACCTGCCGCAGAAAAACTGGCAGCTGCGCTGGACGGGATCGAGATCAAGGTTCCAACCATCGCTGTCATCAATAATGTCGACGTATCCTGTGAACAGGATCCGGCCGCCATCAAGCAAGCGCTGGTACGTCAGCTGTTCAGCCCGGTTCGTTGGACCGAGACTGTTGAGCGGATGGCCAATGAGGGGGTTACCCTCGAGATCGAGATGGGACCGGGCAAAGTGTTGACCGGGCTCGCCAAGCGCATCGACAAGCGGGTGGAAGGTATTCACGCCAACGATGCCGCCTCTTTCGAACAGGCGTTGGCCCAGATCAAGTAAACAGGAGCAAGTGATGAGCTTTACCGATAAGGTTGTGTTGGTGACCGGTGCCAGTCGTGGCATCGGCCGTGCGATTGCCGAAACATTCGTGGCCCGTGGCGCGAAAGTGGTCGGTACGGCGACCAGCGAGAGCGGTGCCGAGGCGATCAGCACCTATCTGGGCGAGAATGGTTGCGGCATGGCACTGAACGTGACCAGCCAGGAATCCATCGAAGCCGTCTTCGCCGCCATCAAGGCGCGCTTTGGCGACATCGACATCCTGATTAACAACGCGGGGATCACCCGTGACAACCTGTTGATGCGGATGAAAGATGACGAGTGGAACGAGATCATCGATACCAATCTGACCTCGCTTTACCGTCTGAGCAAACCTGTGCTGCGTGCCATGATGAAGAAACGTCACGGTCGCATCATCAGCATTGGCTCCGTGGTGGGAACCATGGGCAATGCCGGTCAGGTCAACTATGCTGCCGCCAAGGCCGGTCTGGTTGGTTTTACCAAATCGTTGGCGCGGGAAGTGGCATCCCGTGGTATCACAGTGAACGCGGTTGCCCCCGGTTTCATCGAAACCGACATGACCCGTGCCCTAAATGACGATCAACGTGCCGGCATCATGAGTCAGGTGCCCGCCGCCCGTTTGGGTGATCCAAAAGAAATTGCCGCAGCTGTGGTATTCTTGGCTTCTGATGAAGCTGCCTATATCACCGGCGAAACCCTGCATGTTAATGGCGGGATGTACATGGTGTAATCAATTTGTCGTAAGATCTGTTCAAATTTGCGATAGTACGCCGAAGTTTGGCACATTTCGTGGTTTGACCAGCGGCAAGCTACTTGCAAACTCACGTCAATTGAATAAACTACCCCAACCAGACGCAAATAGCGTATTTTTAAAGGAAAATTCAGGTCATGAGCAACATCGAAGAACGCGTAAAGAAAATCATCATCGAACAACTGGGTGTTAAAGAGGAAGACGTTAAGAACGCTGCCTCCTTCGTCGACGACCTGGGCGCTGACTCTTTGGATACCGTTGAACTGGTAATGGCGCTGGAAGAAGAATTCGATACCGAAATTCCTGATGAAGAAGCCGAGAAGATCACCACTGTTCAAGCGGCTATCGACTACATCACCGCTAATCAGGAATAAGTTCCTGTTCTGAAAGAAGCGGCCCTTGGGCCGCTTCTTTTGTATTTGTTCCTTTTCAAAACACCTCTCGGAGACTACCTCAGTGTCAAAACGCAGAGTCGTGGTGACCGGCTTGGGGATGCTTTCCCCGGTGGGCAACACTGCCGAATCCAGCTGGCAAGCACTGCTCAACGGGCAGAGCGGCATTTCCCTTATCGAACACTTTGATGCCAGCGAGTTTGCAACCCGCTTCGCAGGTCTGGTCAAGGATTTCGATCCCGAGCAGTACGGTATCAACCGTAAAGACGCTCGCAAAATGGATCTCTTCATTCAATACGGCATCGCGGCCGGTATGCAGGCGCTGGATGATTCCGGCCTGACCATCAATGAAGAGAATGCCGAGCGTGTCGGCGTGGCGATTGGCTCCGGTATCGGCGGTCTGGGTCTGATTGAACAGAACCACGAAAGTTTGGTCAACGGCGGCCCGCGCAAGATCAGTCCCTTCTTCGTTCCGTCCACCATCATCAATATGGTGTCCGGTCATCTCTCCATCATGAAAGGTCTGCAAGGGCCGAACATCGCCGTGACGACCGCCTGTACCACTGGTACCCATGCCATCGGCATGGCTGGCCGGATGATCGCTTACGGTGATGCCGACGTGATGGTCGCCGGCGGTGCCGAGAAAGCCTCCACCGCGATGGGGATGGGTGGTTTTGCTGCCGCCAAGGCACTCTCCAACCGCAACGACGAGCCGCAAAAAGCGAGCCGTCCGTGGGATAAGGATCGCGACGGTTTCGTGCTGGGTGACGGTGCCGGTGTACTGGTGCTGGAAGAGTACGAACACGCCAAGGCCCGTGGCGCCAAGATCTACGCCGAGCTGGTCGGTTTTGGCATGAGCGGTGACGCGTACCACATGACTGCGCCTCCTGCAGATGGCAACGGTGGTGCTCGCGCCATGAAAAATGCCATCAAGGATGCCGGCATTGCCCCCGAGCAGATTGGTTACATCAACGCGCACGGTACCTCCACCCCGCTGGGTGATGTGGCCGAGCTGCGTGGCATGAAGTCGGTGTTTGGTGAGCACGCCAAATCCCTGATGGTGAGCTCCACCAAGTCCATGACCGGTCACCTGCTGGGTGCCGCCGGTGCCATCGAGGCGATCATCACTGTGTTGGCCCTGCGTGATCAGGTGGCTCCGCCCACCATCAACCTGGACAACCCGGATGATGAGTGCGATCTGGATCTGGTACCCCATGTGGCCAAGCCAGGCAGCTTTGAGTACGCCCTTTCCAATTCGTTTGGTTTTGGCGGCACCAATGGCTCACTGATCTTCAAACGCGTATAATTTGCCGCAGGGCAAAGACACAGGCCCGATACTGCCGGTATCGGGCCTTTTTTATCGGAGGGATCCCTTTGCTTATCAATGGCATGAAGCTTGATACCATCTCGGCCCATGATCGGGGGCTGGCCTATGGTGACGGTCATTTCACCACCATGGCGGTCAGGGATGGTCGCGTGTTGCAGTGGCCTGCCCATCTGGCACGGTTGCAGCTGGCCAACAACCGGCTGGGATTGGTTGAACCGGACTGGGATCTCTTGACCCAGGAGGTTGAAGAGATGGTGGCCGAGCAGCCACAATGCGTGGCCAAGGTGATCCTGACCCGCGGCGAAGGGGGGCGGGGCTATGATGGCAGCGGATGTCAGCACACAACCCGGATTGTCACTCTGGCGCCATTTCCCACTCACTATGGCCAGTGGCAACAGGAGGGGATCGAGATGGTGGTGTGCCGCCAGCGGATCGGTGATGCCCCCATGCTGGCCGGGCTTAAAACCTTGAATCGTCTGGAGCAGGTATTGCTGAAAAGCGAACTTGTCAGCCGAAATGCAGTCGAAGGGATAGTGCTTAACAGTCGTGGTTTTCTCATTGAAGGGGTCAGTGCCAATCTGTTTTGGCGTCGGGGCAAGACGGTGTTTACGCCCGATCTCGCCCGCGGTGGTGTCGATGGCATCATGCGCCGCCAGGTGATGGCGATGTTGAAACAGATGAGTATTGAGTTGCGTGTGGTAGAGGCTCCGCTGGAGTCACTATGGCAGGCTGAAGAGGTGTGGCTCACCAATACCCTGATGGGGGTCGTGCCGGTCAATGGCATCGAGGATATTCACTATCCCCCAGCGGTATTGAGTCGCCGTTTACAGGAGCGTTTGGTCATTGAAGTTTAATCGGCTTTACACCCTGCTCGCGGGGGCGGCACTGACGGTAGCCGCTGCCGGGGGCTATGTACATTACAAATGGCAACAGGTAGAGACGCTCACCAACAAGGGGCCGACCCGGCTCTTTACGGTGGAGAAGGGCGCCCATGCGGCGCGCCTCATCGCCGAACTGGGTGAGGGGGAAACCAGCCCCTGGGCGGTGCGGCTCTGGCTGCGCAGCCATCCCGAACTGGTGGCCATCAAATCGGGCACCTATGAAATCAAGGAAGGGGCCCCTCTCAAGGAGACCCTCTCTCTGTTCGCATCGGGCAAGGAGTTTCACTTCAGCCTCACCTTCGTCGAAGGTTCCCGTTTCGAGGATTGGCAGAAGCAGCTCTCCAGCGCCCCATACCTTGAGCGATTGACCGTCGAGCAATCCGAAGCCGACTTGGCGCAGGAGCTCGGCATCGAGAATGGCAAGCTGGAGGGTTGGTTCCTGCCGGAAACCTACGCCTATACCACCCATGCCAGCGATCTCTCGATCCTGCGTCGCGCCCATCAGGA
Organism: Aeromonas sp. JL9; assembly: GCF_024436075.1. Lineage (NCBI taxonomy): Bacteria > Pseudomonadati > Pseudomonadota > Gammaproteobacteria > Aeromonadales > Aeromonadaceae > Aeromonas > Aeromonas sp. JL9. Next base: position 30,241 of record NZ_JANFNV010000023.1, read on the forward strand.
TATGGAGACTTTCCTGCAGCAGAGCTGGGAGAAACGTCAGGCCAACCTGCCTTACAAAACGCCCTATGAGGCGTTGATCATGGCTTCCATCATCGAGAAAGAGACTGGCCAGCCGGACGAGCGGGCGCAGATCGCCTCGGTGTTTGTCAATCGACTGCGTCTGGGCATGAAGTTGCAAACCGATCCCACCGTCATTTACGGGGTGAAGGATCGCTACGATGGCAATATTCGCCGCAGCGATCTGACCGACAAGAATCCCTACAACACCTATGTGATCGATGGTCTGCCGCCCACGCCTATTGCCATGCCGGGCAAGGCCTCCATCGAAGCTGCGCTTAACCCCAAGTCGACCGACTATCTCTACTTTGTAGCCAAGGGGGGCGGTGCCCACTATTTCTCCAAGACCCTCGATGAACACAATCGGGCGGTTCGCGAATACATATTGAAGAAACCCTAATGTCTAAATTTATTGTGATCGAAGGATTGGAAGGGGCAGGGAAGAGCTCGGCCGTGCGTTATGTGACCGACTATCTGCAGCGCCACGGCATCAACCGGATCGAGTGCACCCGCGAGCCGGGTGGTACGCCACTGGCCGAGCGGATGCGGGCTATCGTCAAAGAGGTGCACGACGAGCGCCTCACCATCGAGGCGGAATTGCTGCTGATGTATGCCTCCCGGGTACAACTGGTGGAGACCCGCATCAAACCCGCGCTGGCCGACGGTGTCTGGGTGGTGGGGGATCGCCACGATCTCTCCTCCCAGGCCTATCAGGGTGGCGGCCGTGGTATCGATGCCCAGCTTATCGGAGCCATCAAGCTGGCGGTGCTCGGCAACTTCAAGCCGGATCTCACCCTCTATCTCGATATCGATCCCGCCCTTGGCTTGCAGCGCGCGCGCCATCGTGGCGAGCTGGATCGCATCGAACTGGAGCAACTGAGCTTCTTCGAGCGTACCCGAACTCGTTATCTCGAACTGGCCGCCAAGGATGATTCCATTGTGGTGATCGATGCGGCGCAAACGCCGGAACAGGTCAAAGCTGCCATCGAGCTTGCATTGGATCACTATCTGTCAAACGGGCGCCTATGTATCCCTGGCTGATCCCCGACTGGCATGTCCTGAGCCAGACTGCCCAGTCCGGTCGTCTCGGCCACGCCTGGTTGTTGCTCGGCGATCCCGGTCTTGGCAAAGAACAGCTGGCCGAGCGGTTGGCGCGTCTGCATCTTTGTCAGCAACCGGATCGCGGAGAGCCGTGCGGCCACTGCCACTCCTGCCAGTTATTTGACAAGGGCAACCACCCGGATCTTGGCACCATCACCCGCGACAGCAAGACAATCGGGGTCGAGGCTATTCGCGAGATCTGCACCCGGCTGCAGGGCTCTGCCCAGCTCGGCCGTGGCAAGGTGGTAATCATTCCAGATGCGGAGCGGATGACCGAATCGGCGGCCAACGCCCTGCTGAAAACCCTGGAAGAGCCGGTCGGCGACAGCTTGCTGTTGCTTATTGCCTCCCAGGTTTCCCTGCTGCTCCCTACCATTCTCAGTCGCTGTCACAAACATGTCTGTCAGTTGCCTGCGGAAGGGGAAACTGTACGCTGGTTGGCCGAGCAGGGTCATCAGGCCACTCTGGCTCAGGTGCGGATCTGTCAGGGGGCACCGCTGCGGGTACTCGACTATATCGAGCAGCAACAGGACAGTACTCGCCGTGAACTGCTGGAACAGTTTGTCGCTCTGAGTCAAAGTCCGGCCAAGGCGACGGCTTTGTGCAGCCAGCTTGGTCAGGAGACGCAGGTCAGGTTGCACTGGTTGCAGCTCTTCTTGTGCGATGCCCTGAAAACCCAGGCCGGATGTGGTCACCATCAGCTGGCAATGCCTGATCTGGCCATCTTGAGTCAACGGTTGGCGGAGCAGCACTCCAGCGAAAAACTGCTGGAGGCAGAACAAGGTCTGGTTGCCCTGAAAGCGGCATGTCAGCCGGGTCAGCTCTCCAATCCCACCATCCATCTGATGAACTGGCTCAGTCGCTGGTTATAAGTACCGACAAGCAGAAAGGTTTTATATGTTACTCGTTGATTCCCACTGTCATCTCGATCGCCTCAGCTATGGCAGCAAGCAGACCAGCTTGGCTGATGTACTGGCAAAGGCCGCGAAACTGGACGTGGGATATTTTCTCTGTGTCAGTGTGACTCAGGCACAGTTCCCGACCATGCTCGAGGCGATCGCCCCCTATCCCCAGGTATTTGCCTCTTGCGGGGTACACCCGCTCAATCAGGAACCCGGTGTGGATGTAGCCTTGTTGCTGACACAGGCTGCTGACGAAAGAGTGATCGCCATCGGCGAAACCGGACTCGACTACTTTTACTCGCCCGAGAACAAGGAAGTTCAGCAAGCCTCTTTACGCGAACATATCCGGGTTGCCCGCGCGTTGAACAAGCCGCTGATCATCCATACCCGCGATGCCCAGCAAGATACCTTGCAGATCATGCGTGAAGAGGGAGCTGATCAGGTTGGCGGTGTGCTGCACTGCTTCACCGAATCCCTCGAAATGGCGCAAGCCGCGATGGCGATGGGGTTCTATATCTCAATCTCCGGGATCGCCACCTTCAAAAATGCGTCTGCCCTGCAAGAGGTGGTCAAGGCTCTGCCCCTCGACAGATTGCTGGTCGAGACCGACTCGCCCTATCTTGCCCCCGTACCGCATCGGGGGAGGGAGAACGAACCCGCCTTTGTGCGAGACGTTGCGCAGTTTATTGCCGACCTGCGTCATATTCCGCTCAATGAATTGGCAGAAGCCACCAGCCGGAATTTCTTTGAACTGTTCAAGCTGGCGAAAAAATAATCCCCAAGCCCCGTTATTCGGGGCTTTTTAATTTTCAAATACCAAGCTGATTACTCACCTGATTATCAACACCGAGCTACGTTATCTCTCACTTATTCCTGCCAATTTTACTTTTTCGTTTTTGCTAAACCTGGTCGAATGATATTCCTATGTTTCCTTTATTCAGCGTGGTCAATGGGTATTAAAATAGAATGCTCTAAGTATCGATAATATTCATTATCGATACTTGATGTATGGGAAGGATCCTGTAAGATCCTCTCAAACTTCATATGAATCATAGAGTTCTGTGGCATATCCATCCTTGTCCAATCCAGCTCATCAGTCACTGCAGACTGTTTTCGATGCACTGCTTAATAGTCGGGCACGCCGCTTTTTACGCAGTGCAAAAGCAGATTCCACCCTCAATGCCTATCAGGCTGATACCCGTATTTTTGTCTTCTGGTGCCAATTACACGGGCTTGATCCGCTGCAAACGACCCATCACGACATCATGAACTTTCTCGCTGATCAGGCTGACGGCGTATTGGCAGACTGGGTATGGTTGGATAAAGAGGAGGGAAAAGGGGACCTGCGCAACGGTGAACCTCGTAAACCGGCAACCCTGGTAAGACGGCTTGCCGGGATCCGTTATGCCTTCAAGCAGAAAGGCATTCATCCCATGCCCACCGAACACCCCGAAATCAAGGAGATGATGCGTGGTATTGTCAGGTTGGGGGATAACCGCAAGCGCAAAACCGGTGCCCTGACGCTGCAGCCTTTGACCCAGGTGCTGGATGGCATAGACACTAGGGACCTCGCGGGTTTGCGTGATCACACCCTGCTGCTCTTGATGTTCAGTGGCGCCTTGCGCCGCTCGGAAGCAGCCCGGATTGAGGTGAGCGATCTCGATTTTGTGGGGCAGGGGATCCGCCTTCGCCTCAAACCGAGCAAGCATCAGCTGCACGAAACCGAGATAGCCTTGATTCCGGGCAAACACTATTGCCCCGTGTCGGCACTGCAAAAGTGGCTACACAAAAGCCGGATCAGCGAGGGGCCGCTATTTCGGCGCATGAACCGCTGGGGCCAACTGATGGCCGAACCACTCGGCCCCCAGGGCATCAATCTGATGATCAAGCGCCGAACCGGCCAAACCATTGACGATCTTTACGTCAGTGGCCATAGCCTGCGGCGCGGATTTATCACCTCGGCGGTGACTGCCGGCAAGCCGATGAACAAGATCATCGAGGTGACGCGCCACAAGGATATGCGAACCCTGCAGGAGTACTTCGATGACGCCCACAAATTCTCCGATCATGCCCTAGATGGTTTGCTTTGACACAACTGCGTCACTTAGTTTTTTATGTTAAATGATATCTTGTTGATCTGATGATATATTTGCCGTGCAGCCAGCAACCCAAGGTGGAAGGGCCATCTTCCTATGGATAATGGCATGTGATGAGAGATAACAAATCCGGAAATGAAACATCGCAAGGACATATGAGCCAAGAAATGAGAGTGCGTGAAGAGCAAGAGGCGAGCCCGCAAAACAATGCCGAGCGGCAGCGCCAACATGTAAAACGCAAGCAGGAGACCCATACCCGATTGCAATGCTGGATCAGCAATCGCCACGCCGAACGATTGGCCACACTGGGTATCCATCTCGAAGACAGTCAGGCATCACTCATCGAGCAGGCGATCGATCTGCTCTACCAACATGAGCTGGGTAGAGAACCTCCGTTTGAAAACAGAGTCGCCACACAGGTCGAAGAGACCGTTGAATAGAGCCAAGAGTGAAGTAACAGCGATACGTGAAGAGATAAAAAAAGCCAGGTACGAATTCCTTGTACCTGGCATAGGGGAATTGGCTCCTTGCAGAGCCGTGCGCTAACTGGTGTTCGGATTGCCTTAAGCTTAGACAAGGCTCAAGGCTTTTCAAGATCCGAAGAAAAGTTCAACCAGAGTGTGGGTATTTCAGACTCGTTCAAGTGCTTATGCACCGAACGGCCCACTACGCATTGAACAGATTGTTGTCACGCACCAGCTCGCGGGGGAGGGCATTCTTGACCCGACTCCCCACCCATTTCCCCATGCCCAGGGTATGCCCCTGATAGCGGACGATTACCTCGCCAGTGCCCGCATCCTGTTCTGGCCAAACATCCCGCCCCATCATGAATTCCCGCGCATTGGCGCTATCCAGCTCGACCACGCCCTTGCTCGCTTTATCGCCATAGGCCAGTGCCCACTCATGAGTGAGGCGATAACCTTTCTTGAAGGTTTCGGCCAACTTGATGCCGATGCGATCGAAACGCAACTTGCCCTGCACCTGATCAAACATCTGGGGGAAGAGCCAGACCTCGTCATTGCGGCCAAACAGCTGACCCTGCGGTGCCACCCCAAAGTTGGCTTCGATCTCGCGCAACATGGGTTCCGCCTCTTTGGCAGGAAGCGGCGCAAAAGGGAATTTACCCAGCTTGCCCGGCTTGAACATGGTGTTGGGCACCGAGTGATGCTTGCGCAATCTGGCGACGAAAAAGCCTTCACTGTCGAAGATCTGGGGCCAAACGTGCAGGTATCCTTCGGGTGTGCAGGCCTGCTCTGCATGGGGGAACAGGTCTGCCAACGAGTCAAAACTCAAGGCATCGCCAAACTTGTCCAACAAGGATTGGCAAACCGCCTGATTCTCCTGCTCACTCAAGGTGCAGGTGGAGTAGACCAGTACGCCACCCGGTTTCAAGGCATGGAAGGCGCTCTCAAGCAACCCTTGTTGCACCGTCGCAATCTCGTCGATGCTCTCGATGCTCCAGTTGCGCAATGCATCTTCATCCTTACGCACCGTGCCTTCACCGGAGCAGGGGGCATCGAGCAGGATGGCATCGAATGTCTCCGGCAACCACTGGCCAAATACCTTGGCATCAAAATGGGTCATGCCCACATTGGTCACGCCGCAGCGCTGGATATTGGCGCTGAGCACTTTCAACCGGCTGCTGGAAAACTCGTTGGCAACCAGCATCCCCTGATTGTTCATCAGGGCGGCTATCTGGGTGGTCTTGGAGCCGGGGGCCGCCGCCGCATCCAGCAACATGCCATCCGCTTTGATCTTGTTGCTGGCAAAGAGTGCCGTCACCGGCAGCATGGAGCTCGCTTCCTGAATGTAGAAGAGCCCGCTCAAATGCTCGGCGGTGTTGCCAAGGGGGACAGTTTCATCGCTGCGGGTCAGCCAGAAGCCGGTATCACACCAGGGGACAGGGTCAAGCTGCCAACCCAGTGGCTCCATCAGGGCGACGAAATCCGAGACGGCGATCTTCAAGGTGTTGACCCGAATGCTGCGGCGCAGCGGACGTCGACAACTGGCCACAAAGTCGTCCATCGAGAGATGGGCCGGCATGATGGCCGCAATGTGGCGTAAAAAGTAATCGGGAAGGAAGGTGTTGTCGTGCACTGTGCCGTCTCGTTGACCGAAAAAGAGGGGCGATATCCTACCACAAGGCTAAGAATATTCTGAATCTGAACCCTATCAACAAGCACCGGAATATAAAAAAGCCCGGCAGGGTGCCGGGCTTGGATGAGATACAAAGGGAAGGGATCAGGGCTGGATGCGCGGGCTCCACTCCAGCCACTCTTTCTCGGCCTTGCCATAGAGCGGATAGCTATGGCCCGCCTTGACGGTTGGCCCCATCTCTCTCTCCGGCGTATTGAAAGCAATGCCGCCGGCCAGCAGGCTCTGCACCGTCTCCACTTCGATAGTGCCACCAGTCAGGCCAATGTCCGCCTTGACCCCGGAGACATTCCAGAAACGCGAGTTGGCGCGCACCAGATGGGCATATTCCTGATCCACGTTGACATCGATCACCACCTCGCTGCCATCCCGAGCCAGCACCACCTTGGTGACACTGCCCACCATCATCTTGCGAAACAGTAGCGGACTGCCGACGCTCAGGCCATTGACGGAGGGGCTCTTGAGGGTCAGGGCCAGACCCACAGGGCCGACCTGACTCAAGGGGAAGCGATCTTTGCCAGCGCCTTTACCCGGTTGCGCTTCTACAAATGCCCCCTTGATCAGGGTATCGAGGTGTGCAACACCGCCCAGCCCCAGCTTGGCCTGTACCACAGTAAAGCGGGCGCCGGATTGCAGGAAACGCTCGGCATAGTGGCCATCGAGTTCCGCCTTGAAGATCACCTGACCCAGAGACGGCTCCAGCTCGATCTCTTCAATTTTACCGATATCGACCCCAAGATAGCGGATCGGGCTGCCAATCCCGAGCCCCGGATTACTCTCTGCCACCAGTGACAGCTGGCGTACCTTGGCCTTGGCTTGCTCCCTGGAATCGAACAGTTGATGGCTGCTGCGGCCATTGGCCAACCGATCAAACTCAATGGCACCGCGCAGCAGGGTACCGAGGTTGCCCACCTTGACCTGCACCCCGTCGACCCGCACCTTGGTGTCGATGGCCGGTTTTTTCCAGAATTGGGGTTGCTGGGCGAGGAGGGGAGCATAGACTCCATCAATCTCGAGTTCGATCTCGACCCCCTCTTTGGCGGCGCGCAGCTGTTTGACCTTGCCCGCTTCCAGCCCCAGATAGAGCACAGGCGAGCCAATGCCAATGCCATCGGCCTGATCTGCCTTGAGCAACCAGCGCTGGGGCTTGGCATCGCGGGTACCGAGCAGTGCCAACTCCTGACTCGGGTAGAGACGGTTAATCCGCTCGCCACTGCTGGCTTGTACCAGCTTGATCCCGCCTCCCAACCAGGCACTGGCAGGACTGGTTTCTACTTTGATGCCGCTCAGATCGGCATCTATTTGCAGCGGCGCCGCGCGATAGAAACGGGCACGGTTGAGCAGATGACCATAGTTCGGCGCCATCACCAGCTCGACGCTGGCATTGCCGCGCGCATCCAGAGTGAGCTGGCTGATACGACCCACCTGCAATCCCTTGTACCAGACCGGCGCATCCTGATTGAGCCCCGCCAAATCGTCAGCCTGCAGCGTCACCTTGGTGCCGCTCTGGGGGGCGCGATCGGTCAGTGTCATCTTCTGTACCGGTTTACCCGCCACATAGTCGAGGCGAATGGCCGGGCCAGAGAGCAGGCGATCTGCATGCTGCACACCGGTTGCGGAGAGGGAGACACTCTCCCACACCAGTTGGCTCTTGTCGGTAATGCGATAGGCCTGCTCAGGATTGATCAATGCCGTGACTACGCGGCCTTTGTCTGTGAGACGAATGGGGTCGATACGACCAATCTCGATCCCCTCATAGAGGATGGGCATCCCCTCCTTGACCGGAAGATCGCCAGCCGCAATGTCGATACGCTCGCCACGCGCCGCTTCCGCCAACCCTTTATAGAGGACGAAGGTCTGTCCCTTCTCAGGCTCTGGTGAATCTTTGGGTGAGTCAAAGGCAATGCCGCCGCTCAGAATGGAAGTGAGGCTGCCAGCCTCAACGCTGACGCCCGCCAGACTGAAAGAGCCCTTGATACCGCTGATATTCCAGAAGCGGGTATCGGCTTTGACCAGATGTTCAAAACGAGGCTCGATCACCAGATCCAGAATGACATTCTGATTGTCCTGACCCAGGCGGGTATTGATGACGCTGCCCACCTCGATACCGCGGAAATAGAGCTTGGCGCCAATCCCCACCGAGCCCAGCGAATCAGCGGTCAGATGCAGCATCCGCCCCTGTGCCTGATAACCGGGGGGAGGGCCTTCCAGGGCATCGAAGGTCTCCTCCAGCGGATTGCTTTCACGCCCTGGTTGCAGGTTGATGTAGTTGCCGGAGACCAAGGTATCGAGGCCGGAGATCTCGGTGAGCGACGCCTTGGGGCTCACCAGCCAGAAGTCGGATCCCTTGCGGATCAGCGGTCTGGCACGGCTGTCAATCTTGGCCATCACCGCAATCTTGCGGCCATCTTCAGCCAGCTCCAGCTCTTGCACCACGCCGATGGCCACCCCCTGATAACGAACCTGGGTTTTACCCGGCAAGATGCCGTTGCCCTGGGCGAAGTTGATCTGGATAAGCTGGCCACGGCTCAATACCTGCTGATAGAGAAAGCCACCCGCCAGCAGCAGGGCTATCAGGGGTAACAGCCAGACCGGCGATAGCCAGCGGCGCTTTTCGATGACGGGTTCAGCCCCGATCATAGTGACTCCTTATTGGCTGGATTAAACAGCACATCAGACAAAAACAGAGAAATCATCAACGGGCCGCCTTGTCCCACAGTAAACGGGTATCAAGCATGCGGGCCGACATCATGGTCAGCACTACCACACCGGCAAAGGCGGTGGCACCGGGGCCTGCGCGGACACTCAGCAGCACACCCCGATCGACCAGCGCCACCATCAGCGAAATGACAAACAGATCCAGCATCGACCAGCGGCCGATAAAGTCGATCACCCGATACATCAAGAGCTGGCGCTTGCGCCGCACCGGTTTGGCCCGTTGCAGCTGCCAGCAGATCCACGCCAACCCGATTATCTTGCCCACCGGTACCAGTATGCTGGCGGTGAGCACTATGGTGGCAATCCCGCTCATCTTGCTGCGATAGAGCATCAGGATCCCGCTGAAGATGGTATCCGACTGCAATAGCCCCTTGTTGTAGAAATGGGTGATGGGCAGCAGGTTGGCGGGAAGCAGCATAAAGGTGGCCAGCGCCAGCAAGCCCCACGACCAGGCTAGCGAATGAGGGATCCGCACCTGCAGCTTGCTATCGCAACGTGGACAGACGCATCCCGCCTGATAACGCACCAGCAGGCCGCAGGTATGGCAGCGGCAAAGCCCCATCTCACGGGCGCTGGTCATCGCCTTTCTCCTTGAGCGGGATCCGATCCCAATAGGGAGATGGATCAAAGAGGATCAGCAAACTCATGTTAAGCAGCATCAGAATGCCGAGGCTGAGCAGCCCGCCACCCAGCCTGACATCGGCGATATCGATCAGTTTGAACAGGGCAACCAGCAGGCTGACGATATAGACCTCCAGCATGGCCCAGTGACGAAACACTTCGACGGCCTTCAAGGTTGGCGCAAGGAGATGCCAGCGTTTGGCAAGGCCCGATGCCAGCGCAAAGATCCCGGTCAACAGACCGATGGGGGCCAGCACAGCGCACCAGAGCACCAGAGAGGCAACCCAGAACTCCCCCTCGCCAAACAGCACGAAAATCCCGTGCAACAAGTTGGCATCAGAGTTGCCCCCCGCCAGCCGCAGATAGATGAGGGGTTCGAAAAAGGCGGAGGGGAGCAGCAGAAATCCGGTGATGGTCAGCGCCATCAATTGTGAGGGACGAAAAGCATAACGGCCATAGAGATGCTGGTGACAGCGAGGGCAGTGGGCATGACGACGCAGCGGCATCACCTTGCGCTGGATAAGCAAGTCGCACGCCGGACAGACGATCACGGAACCGGGCTCCATCATACAATTCAACCTGTTGAAGCAATTGGTGAAATTTACCCTAAAACCGGTTCCCTGTCTTGCCTGCCTCCTTAATGTTACGAAAGTATAATTGACGTTAACGTAAACGTGATATTAGATGGTCAAACCAGACAGATGAAAGGAGTCATGATGTCCAGTTTGCCCCCCTCGGCAGGGCTGCGTTTTCGTACCGCCCTTGCCAACGAAAAGCCACTACAGATCGTCGGCACCATCAATGCCTATATGGCGCTGATGGCCGAGCGCAGCGGCTTTCAGGCGATCTACCTCTCGGGTGCCGGTGTCGCCAACGCCTCCTACGGATTGCCGGATCTCGGTATGACCTCCCTCAACGACGTGCTGATTGATGCCGAACGGATCACCGCAGCAACCCGTGTGCCGCTGCTGGTCGATATCGATACCGGCTGGGGCGGGACGTTCAACATCGCCCGCACCATTCGCGCGTTCGAGCGGGCCGGTGTCGCCGCCGTCCATATGGAAGATCAGGTCGCCCAGAAGCGCTGCGGTCATCGCCCCAACAAGGCGGTGGTCACGCTTGAGGAGATGTGTGATCGGATCAAGGCGGCAGTAGATGCTCGCGAGAATGGCGAGTTCGTCATCATGGCTCGCACCGATGCGCTGGCGGTGGAGGGGATGGAGTCGGCTCTTGAGCGCACCGCCGCCTATGTGGCCGCCGGGGCCGACATGATCTTCGCCGAGGCGGTGACCGAGCTTGCTCAGTACGACCAGTTCAAGCAGGCGGCCAAAGTGCCGATCCTCGCCAACATGACCGAGTTCGGCAAAACCGAACTGTTTGACAAAGAGCAACTGGCCGCCCACGGGGTCGACATGGTGCTCTACCCCTTGAGTGCCAACCGGGCCGCCAATCAGGCCGCCCTCAACGTCTATCACCATATTCGCCAGGATGGCCATCAACGGGCTGTCGTGGAGACCATGCAGACCCGGGAGTCACTCTACGACTTCCTCGGATATCACCACTACGAGCAGACCCTGGATCGTCTGTTTACAGCCAAGGAATAGGAGGCAGCTTATGGGACAGCAAAAACCGTTGGGCGGGGCCGGTCTGCGCGGCCAAAGCGCAGGGGAGACCAGCATCTGCACCGTGGGCAAGAGTGGCACCGGTCTTACCTATCGCGGTTACGACATCAAGGAGCTGGCCGACAGCGCCCAGTTCGAGGAGGTCGCCTATCTTCTGCTCAAGGGGGAATTGCCCGGTGAGCAGCAGCTTGACGCCTACAAGCGCGAACTGCGTCGCCTGCGCACCTTGCCGCTGCCGCTGCTGGAAGTGCTGGAGCGGATTCCCGCCGATGCCCATCCCATGGATGTGCTGCGCACCGGCTGCTCCATGCTTGGCGATCTGGAGCCGGAAGATGGTTTCGAGCATGAACATGAAGTGGCGGATCGGCTGCTGGCCGCCTTTCCGGGCATTCTGATCTACTGGTACAAGTTCAGCCATGAAGGTATTCGTATCGCCCTCGACAGCGACGAGGAGTGTATCGGTGGCCACTTTCTGGCGCTGCTGCACCAGAAGGCACCGAGCGAGCTGGAGCGCCGGGTGATGCATGTCTCCCTCATCCTCTACGCCGAGCATGAGTTCAACGCCTCCACCTTTGCGGCGCGGGTCTGCGCCTCGACGCTCTCTGATATGTTCTCCTGTATCACAGCGGCCATCGGCACCCTGCGCGGCCCGCTCCACGGCGGCGCCAACGAGGCGGCCATGGCGATGATCGAACATTGGCAGGATGAAGCGCAGGCAAGGCGCGAACTGCTGGCCAAGCTGGCGGCCAAGGAGAAGATCATGGGCTTTGGCCACGCCATCTACCGCACCTCGGATCCGCGCAACGTCATCATCAAGGAGTGGTCGGCCAAGCTCGCCGAGGCGGTAGGGGATGATCGTCTCTATCGCGTCTCCTGCGAGGCGGAGAAGGTAATGTGGGAGGAGAAAGAGCTCTTTCCCAACGCAGACTTCTTCCACGCCAGCGCCTATCACTACATGGGGATCCCGACCAAGCTGTTCACCCCCATCTTCGTCTGCTCGCGGGTCACCGGCTGGTGCGCCCACGTGATGGAGCAGCGCGAGCACAACCGGATCATCCGCCCGAGTGCCGATTATGTCGGCCCGGCCCCCCGTCACTTTGTCTCTCTACAACAACGATAAGGAAGTCACGATGTCCGCCAACGTCGACGTCAACCACAGACCAGAGCCCGATCAGGTGCTGGTCGATATTGCCGATTATGTCTGCAACCACCCCATTACCAGCGAGTCGGCGCTCGACACCGCCCGCTACTGCCTGATGGACACCCTTGGCTGTGGCTTGCTGGCCCTGCGCTTCCCCGAATGTACCAAACACCTTGGCCCCATCGTCCCCGGTACACTGGTACCCCACGGCGCCCGGGTGCCCGGTACCCAGCTCTGCCTCGATCCAGTCAAGGCGGCCTGGGATATCGGCGCCATCATCCGCTGGCTTGATTACAACGATACCTGGCTGGCCGCCGAGTGGGGTCACCCATCCGACAATCTGGGGGGCATTCTGGCCACCGCCGACTGGCTCTCCCGTACTCGCGTGGCCGAGGGCAAGGCGCCGCTCACCATGGCCGATGTGCTGGTGGCCATGGTCAAAGCCCACGAAATTCAGGGTGTGCTGGCGCTGGAGAACTCCTTCAACCGGGTCGGTCTCGATCACGTAGTGCTGGTCAAGGTTGCCAGCACCGCCGTGGTGACTCATATGCTGGGTGGCACCCGCGATCAGGTGATTGATGCGGTCTCCCAGGCCTGGGTCGATGGTCAGAGCCTGCGTACCTACCGCCATGCCCCCAATGCGGGTTCCCGCAAGAGCTGGGCGGCGGGGGATGCCACCTCTCGCGCGGTGCGCCTCGCCCTTATCACCATGAGCGGCGAGATGGGCTATCCCGGCGTACTGAGCGCGCCCAAGTGGGGTTTCTACGACGTGCTGTTCAAGGGAAATCAGTTCGCCCTGCATCAGGGGTACGGCAGCTATGTGATGGAGAACGTGCTGTTCAAGATCTCCTATCCCGCCGAGTTCCATGCCCAGACTGCGGTAGAGTGCGCCATGAAGCTGCATGGGCAGGTGAAGGGGCGGCTCGACGAGATCGACCGTATCGAACTCACCACCCATGAGTCGGCCATTCGCATCATCAGCAAGGTCGGCGCCCTCAATAACCCGGCCGATCGGGATCACTGCCTGCAGTACATGGTGGCGGTGCCGCTCATCTTCGGTCGCCTGATCGCCGAGGATTACGAGGACGATGTTGCCGCCGATCCCCGCATCGACGCGCTACGCGGCAAGATGGTAGTGCAGGAGGACAAGCGCTACAGCCGCGAATATCTGGAGGCAGACAAGCGATCCATTGCCAACGCCATCCAGATCTTCTTCAAGGACGGCACTCACACCGCCAAGGTGGAGGTGGAGTACCCGGTCGGCCATCGTCGCCGTCGGGAGGAGGGGATCCCGCTGCTGGTGGAGAAATTCCAGCACAATCTGGCCACCCGCCTCCCGGCCAAACGGGTCAACGACATTCTGGCCCTCTGTCAGGATGGGCCGCGCCTTGCCGCCACCCCGGTGCACGCCTTTATGGATCTGCTGGTGATCTGACCGATATCTACAGGCAAACAGCGATAAACGAAAAGCGGGCCCATCGGCCCGCTTTGTTATTCCGGCGGCTGATCCCTCGATAAGCCTTACCCCAGCGCACTGCTGTCGCCGTTAAAGAGCGCCGTCATGATGGCCGTCTCGCGACTGGCGATGGTCTCGAGAAACTCGTTGGCACGCCCCATCTGATGACACACCTGATAGCCGCGCTCGACAAAGGAGAAGAGCTCGCCAAGTCCCGCCAGATGGGCGGGCCCTGACACCAGTTTGAGGGTTGCCCCCAGCAGCGGCTTTCTCGCCAATCTGTCCAGCGTCATGCCAAGCTGGCTCACCAACGCAATCTGATGTTCCCGGCGCGCCTGTTCACCCACGGCACGATAGGCGATGGTGTAGTGGTCCGGTGTGATGGGAGCTATGCCATCAATGCGCCGCAGCGCCACCACCATGAGGTAGTCCAGCTCTTCGGAGAGGGCGTCGAGCTCGATCGCTTGGGCCAGCACCTTGAGGCCGGACTCCGGCAACAGTCGCTCGGCGGTCGGCATCACCCGCATGACGTCGGCATCGCGGCGAGCGCTGTCACCCGGCCCGTAGAGATCGGTCAGAAAGAAGCGGGCGGCCGGCCCATAACGGTCACTCTCCAGCAGATCACGATGGGTACGCCCTAACCGGTCGGCCTGCCATTGACGTAGCCGATCCCGATCCTGCTGATCTTCCGGGTGGGCACGCATCTGCTCGCGCAAAGCCGCCACCCGATTGAGCTGGCGATAGAGCTGGCCAAGGGTGCTCTCGTCATCGGGGGAGTGGGATTGATGGGTCATCGACAGCTCTCTGATTGTGTGGGACTGGACGGAGTTATAGATTCGAAATAGACAACCGAATGAAAAACATACAGTTTTTACACCTTCTTCACTGCCAAGTGTAGCCTGAAGGCGACCGGGAATAAATCCTGCGCCACGCCAGCCCTTGCCATAACGGCAGACACTGTTAAGTGAGTCCCATTTATGTAAATGACTCTTTCACTTGTTGTGAACATGTGTTTAATATCAACAGATATGTCATTACCCTGAGTACTCATCATGTTTCTATACGATTCGCTCGCTGGCAGTCGCGGGCTCTCAACCATCCAGATCAGCCGCCAGCACCCGCTGGGGCTGGCCGGTGCCAGGGTGGCCGCAGAAGCCATTGCCCAGGACATGTGCGAAAACTATCAACTGGATTGTGAATGGGCGGATGAAGAGGAGACTGAATTGCGGTTTCGTGGCTCGGGCGTTCATGGTTCGCTCATTCTCGATGAGGAGAATTTGCAGCTCGATGTTCATCTTGGCCTGATGCTGCTCCCAGTACGCAGTGTGCTGGAGCAGGAGATCCTCGATTATGTGGAGAATCGATTACCCTGCCCGAAACGGGTATGAAACCAATTTCACCCGCCATTTTAAATAGCGGTGAAGAGAGTAAGACATCTATTGAACAGGCTATTTCTGCTCGACTCTCTGCTTATTGTTCGGTGAATGTTTAGCAATGCATTTTGGATTTTTAATATAGCCATCACTTTTCGTACTTAATATTTCGAGCCGGCCTGACTACCTCATCTTTAATTACGTTTTCCGCTCATTGCGAGATGAAGGGAGAAGGTTTCTGGCTGTCTCGACTCTTTCATTTTGCAGGGAAACAGCATGCCAACGAGTGAATTTATCTCTTGCGTTGATACCGCATGGCTACGCATGGACAGACCCAACAACCTGATGCAGATCATCGGCGTTCTTATGTTTGAAGGGCAGCTTGATGAAGAGCGTCTGCGCAACGGGTTGCGCCACACCATTTCGGTACAGCCCCGCTTCCACCAGCGGGCAGTGCTGGAGGGGGGATCCTACTGCTGGCGCCATGATCCCGACTTCGATCTCGACCAGCACCTCAAGCGGGTGATCCTGCCCGGCAAGGCGGGCAAAATCGAGCTGGAGAAGCTGGTGGCCGATCTCGCCTCGACGCCGCTCAACCACCAGCGTCCCCTGTGGGATATGCACCTGACCGACACCTCACTGGGTGGGCAAGCGCTGGTGGTGCGCATTCACCACGCCATGGGCGACGGCTTCTCGCTGGTGCGGGCTATGCTGACCATGATGGATAACACCCCGGAAGGGGCGCCGCGACCACTGTCACCGGAGCCACTGGATGACAGCGATGACGAGGATGAGGAGGATTGCCACCAGGGCAGCCGTCTGGTGCGGGCCGGTCTCAAGCTGACCGGTAGCCTCTGGTCCAAATATGTCGAAGTGGTCACCCATCCCACCAAGGCGGTGGATTACCTCAAGACCGGGCGCGATCTGGCGAGCGAGCTGTGCAATATCGCCACCCTCGGTGATGACTCCCCTTGCCGCCTGCGGGGCAAGACCACCAGCACCAAGCGGGTGGCCTGGTCGGAACAAATTGATCTGCCGGATATCAAGGCCGTGGGCAAGGTGCTGGGCTGCTCGGTCAACGATCTGCTGATCGCCGCCACTGCAGGGGCGTTTCGCCACTACCTGCAGGAGAAGGGGGATGATGCCAACAAGGTCAAGATCCGCGCCCTGGTGCCGGTCAATATGCGTGCGCCGGACGATGAGGGGGCACTTGGCAACCGCTTCGGGCTGGTGGCCCTGGACTTGCCACTGGATGTTGAACATCCGTTGCAGCGGCTCTATACCGTGCGTGACCGGATGCAGGCGCTGCGCACCTCGCTGCAACCCGTGGTGGTACTCAACCTGTTACATGCCCTTGGCATGGCCCCCAATGCGGTGCAACAGCAGGCCGTTGAGCTGCTCACGGCCAAAGCCAGCGCGGTGATAACTAACGTGCCCGGCCCGCAGCAGACCCTCTATCTGGCCGGTGCAAGACTGCGTCAACCGCTGTTCTGGGTGCCGCAATCGGGGGATATCGGCGTCGGCGTCTCCATCCTCTCTTACGATCACAAGGTGCAGCTTGGCCTTATCACCGACAAGAAGCTGGTTCCGGATCCGGATCGGGTGGTCGAGCGGTTTGCAGTGGAGTTCGAGCAACTGCTGTTGCTGGTGCTGATGGAGCCGGAGCTGTTGTTTGACCCCAACGGACTGGATGCGCTGCTCGGTTGAGCGAGCATTTGAAAGACCGATGGCGGCGTAGCCAGCCGGTCTGCCCCCATCATAAAAGAGGCCAACCCGCGGGTTGGCCTCTTGTTTTGTTATCTATCCGTGGCAAGAGTAGCGGTTAATCCTCCAGCTCTTCCCGCGCCGCCTCCACATCGAGGCGTTCCATCGCATCCATCGGTTCGCACTCGGCCGCTTCAGCATAGAGGGCTTCGGCCGCTTTCAGGCGGCTCTTGCCGTGCAGCATCACCTGAGCGTTGGCGTACTCCATGCGGGCGATAGCCGAGTCGGGGATCAGCGCCAGCGCCTCTTTGAAGTGACGCTCGGACTCCTCCTTCTTGGCGCCATAGGTAAGGCCACCGATCATGGCCCCCAGCTTGTCGACGATCTCCGCATGCCAGGCGCCAAAGGCAATATGGGCCTCGGCGTGATCTGGCGCCAGCTCCAGCGCCTTCTCAAGGCTTGCCTTGATCTTGTCGCCAATTCCTTGCGAGAGGGCCTTGGAGATGGAAATGACCTGGCTGTAGCGCCCGAGTGCCAGCGCGTGGAAATACCAGGCATTGGCGTTCCTGGGCTGGCGTTTTTGCAGCTTCTCGGCATGGCTGGCCGCCCGCTCGAAGGCGGCGCGCTTGGCATACTTGTCTTCCAGCAGATAGCTGGCGTGGATCACCAGCGCCTTGTTTGCCACATTGAGGCCCGCCTCACCGGCCGCTTCGCCAAGGGCGACGGCCCGGGCAAAATCCCCGGCATGATAGGCCCGCCAGGCATCCTGTACCTGTTCATCCTCGGGCCAAGGTTCGGCATCCCCCTGATGGAGGCGATCCCAGTTGTCCGCCAGCTTCTGGCCGGCATAGTCATAGGCCGCATCCGCGTAGGGGAAGGGGACAAATTCGAGTTGTGAAGTGGTCATGCTTGTTCTCCCTGTAGCATGTGAATCAAACCTTGTCGGTGTAGTGGTGGGCGAGGGCGCCCAGATGAGCGCGGGCATCGGCCCGCAAATAGGGCGCGACCAGTTGCATCACCTGAAAGACGCCGAGGGCGATATCGGCGTCCGCCTTGGGGTGCAGTGCCCGCTGGTAAGAGATCCAGAATGTGCCAACCAGCGCCACATTGGCTGCCAGCGTGCGCATCTGTTGCGCCGTGCCCTCCATCAGCCCGACCGTTTGCAGATGGTTGCAAATGGCGATGGCGGTCTGCTCCTGGCGGCGCAGCAGGGCGGAAAAGCGCTGTTCCACCTGATGATAACCACTCATCAGGGTCGCGATATCGTAGTAGAGGAAACGGTACTGCCAGATGGCTTCAAACATCAGGTGGAGAAAGAGCCAGATATCTTCGGGCTCATCGGACGGGGAGCTGACCGCCTCCAGCAGGCGATCCATCTGCTGTTCAAATTCGCAGAACAGGGCGTTGACGATCTCCTCCTTGTTGTGGAAGTGGTAGTAGAGATTGCCCTGGCTGATCTCCATCTCGGCCGCAATGGCCGAGGTGGTGACGCTGGGTTCCCCTTGTCGATTGAAGCAGGCGAGGGCAGTGCTCAGGATCCGCTCCCGGGTACGGCGTTTGGGTTTGCGATCCATGCTACTCCTTTGGTGATGAACGGCGCACGCCGTGGCGATAGCGTTTGGCAAGCCAGTGCTGCAACTGCTCCAGCGACTTGTCGAGGGCGGCGACCGAGCCAATGCCGGGGGCCAGCAGGGTGCGATCTTCATCGGCCAGCGCGGCCAGATTGAGCTCGAGGCCATGCTTGGCCAGCACCGGCGCCAGCTCGTCACGACGCTGCCAGAGATCGCGGCGGGTATGCTGGTAAGCGTGCTCGCAGAGGCGACGACGATCCCGATAACTGAACACATTGGTGAAGAACATCTCGCCATCGGCAGAAGAGGGCTCAAACAGCAGGGCATCGGCGTCGGGATATTGGTGTCTGTAGCGATCCATCCCCACATGCATGCGGGAGTGGATGATGGCGCGAAAAGTCTGGGCCAGCACCACCGGCAGACCGCTGTCCACCAGATTGGTCGGCGCACCGGCGGCCATATCCGCATCATAGGGCACCAGCGGATTGATGCAGAACACCAGATCCGCCCCCTCTTCCAGCGCTATCGAAGCGTGCAAAGTCTTGATCAGCGCCCCGTCCACATAGTAACGGCCATTGATCAATGAGGGGGGAAAGAGGCCGGGCAGGGCGGCTGACGCCTGTACCGCCGCCGAGATAGGCACGTCATCGAGCCCCGGGCTGCCGAAGGCGACCGGATGGCCGGTGTCGAGTTCGGTGGCGACCACAAACAACCGACTGCGCAGCTGGCGAAAATCGTTGCTGCGGCCGGGACGAGAGAAAAACTGGGTCAGGGTGCGATCCACCCCGCGGTTGTCGAACAGTCCGGTCGGAATGGCCTTGGAGAGCCCCTGCAGCGATTCAAACAGGCTGCGCTTCCAGGGCGCCGCCAGATAGTAGGTCAGGCTCTGCCACGCCAGCGGCGGGATCGAGGTCAGGCGGTCGGCATATTCACGAAAGGCGGGTCGCAGCAAGGTAGCCGGGTCAAACATCTCCCCCGAATCATCGCTGAGCAGGATCCGCACCAGCTTAGCCGGCGAGATGCCGTTGGCCAGCGCCGAGGCCACCACGGCCCCCGAGCTGACGCCAACATAGATATCAGCATGGTCAAGGCGCAGGCCGTTGATGCTGTCAGAGAGGGCTGCGCAGGCACCGATCTCGTAGATGCCGCCGAGCGGCCCGCCGCCAGCAAGGGCAATTGCGATGGTACTCATAGCGTTGCCTCCCTATCCATGACATTCACCATGACAAGACCGGCCCAGCGCAGGGCATGGGCCGGTATCAATCACCTTCCGTCACCGCGAGGGATCAGGGCAGGACGCTCTCTGCTTTGGCCTTCACCTCTTTCACCGCGTCTTCGGCGGCGGAGAGGAGATCGGCGGCCTGCTCAACCACGGCCTCTTTAGCCTTGGCTACCGGAGCCTTTTTTACTGGAGGCTTGCGGGCTGCGGGCTTTTTGGCGGCAGCCGGTTTGGCTTCAGCGGCAGGAGCTTCTTCTTCCTGTGCATCCAGCAGTTGCTGGACCACGTCGGTCAGCTCGGCCATGCGCTTGGAGAGCTTGTCGATATCCTTGCGGGTCGGGATGCCGAGGCTGGCCACAGCGCGTGCCACGCGATCTTCGAACACCTGCTCCAGACGGCCCCAGGTATTGGCGGTCTTGTCGGTCACAGCGGCAATCTTCTCATCTGCGCTCTGACGGGTTTTGGCCTGCAATGCTTCCCCTTCCTGCACCAGGGCTTCAAAGATCTTGCCACCCTCTTCCTGCGCCTTGGCATAGGCACCCAGACCCGCCAACCAGATCTGCTGGGTGGACTCCTTGATGGTGGAGGTGAGTTGGTTGTCGGTCACTGACCCTGCCAGCGCTTTCAATTTCTTAGCCATGATCTTCTCCTTGAATAACGACAGTTAAAAGTAATGGCGACAACGAAACTGCAATCGGGTTGTGGCATTACTGATTTTTCAACTTCAGTCTAGGGACAAAAAATAGAGGGTTCTACCTAATAACGGAACAGGCACACCACCGAAATTAGGGTTTGCTCACGAACCGACAATCAAATTGCGGATTCCCATATGAATCGTGATATATCTAACAACCTAGTAACACCCTAATCAGTAGCAGGATTCTCTTTATGAACTATTTCATTACTGGCGGTAGTGGTTTTATAGGGCGTCGATTGATCAAAAAGTTATTCCAACAGCATCCCGACTGTACCGTCTATTTTCTGATGCGCGCCTCTCATCAGGATAAATTGCCGGAGTTATTTGCATTCTGGAATGTGGATGAGTCGCGTGCAGTCCCGGTTTTTGGTGACATGACGCAACCGCTGCTGGGGGTATCGGTCGAGATACAGGAGCAGTTGATCGGCAAGATCGACCACTTTTTCCATCTGGCGGCCATCTATGATCTGAACGCCAAGGCCGGGATCCAGCAGCAGGTCAACACCGAAGGGACCCGTCAGGCTGTTCAACTTGCCGAGCGGCTGGGGGCGGGGCAGTTCCACCACTGCAGCTCCATCGCTGCAGCGGGCCTGTTTGACGGTCTGTTTCGCGAGGACATGTTCGATGAAGCCGAGCACCTCGACATGCCTTACTTCCAGACCAAGCACGAAGCGGAAGGGATTGTGCGCAATGAGTGCACAGTTCCGTGGCGAGTCTATCGACCGGGGATCGTTGTCGGTGACTCCAATACCGGCGAGATGGACAAGATCGACGGCCCTTACTACTTCTTCAAGACCATTCAGAAGCTGCGCCGTCTGCTGCCGCCCTGGATGCCAGCCATCGGTGTTGAGGGCGGGCGCATCAATATCGTGCCGGTCAACTTCGTGGTCGATGCCATGGTGCATATCGCCCATCAAGAGGGCGAGGAGAACAAGACCTTCCACCTGACCGACCCCAACCCGATGCGGGTCGGCGACATGCTGAGCACCTTCTCCCGCGCCGCCCATGCGCCGGAGCCTGCGATCCGCATCAACGCCTCTCTCTTTAATTTCATTCCCCGCCACCTGACCGCCATGCTGATGACCATGGCGCCGGTGCGCCGCATCCGCGATGCCGCCATCGCCGATCTGGGTCTGCCCAAGGATGTGTTCCGCCTTATCAGTTACCCCACCCGTTTCGACAGTCGCGAAACCCAGCGGGTACTGAAAGGGACCGGCATCGAAGTGCCGCCGCTGCACAGCTACGCCTGGCGGTTGTGGGATTACTGGGAGCGTCACCTCGACCCGGAGCTCTTCATCGATCGATCTCTGCGTGGTCGGGTAGAGGGCAAGGTGGTGCTGGTGACCGGGGCCACCTCAGGCATTGGCCGTGCAACCGCACGCAAGCTGGCTGGAGCGGGGGCCAACGTCGTTACCATCGCCCGCGACGAGCAGAAGATTGCCGAGACTAAAGCGGAGTTTGCCGAGCTGGGGCTGACCATCGAGATCTATCAGGGGGATCTCTCCAATCTGGCGCAAGCCGAGGAGATCACCGCTCGCATCGTGGCCGATCACGGCGGCGTCGATATTCTGGTCAACAATGCCGGCCGCTCCATCCGCCGCTCCATCGAGGACTCCTTCGATCGCTTCCACGATCTGGAACGCACCATGCAGCTCAACTACTTTGGTGCGCTAAAGGTGATCATGGGGGTGCTGCCCACCATGATCGAGAAGAAAAAAGGGCACATCATCAACATCTCCTCCATCGGGGTGTTGACCAATGCACCGCGCTTCTCCGCCTATGTTGCCTCCAAATCTGCCCTCGATGCCTGGGTGCGTACCGCCGCCTCCGAGTTTGCCGATAAAGGGGTGAGCTTCTCCATCATCAATATGCCGCTGGTGAAAACGCCGATGGTCGCACCGACCAAGGTCTATGAGCAGGTACCTATGATGACGCCGGAAGAGGCGGCCGATCTGGTGTGCGATACCATCATCAACAAGCATGTGCGACTGGCGACTCGCCTCGGGGTGTTCGGTCAGGTGGTGCATGCCCTGGCACCACGCGTCGCCCAGGTGATCATGAACACCAGCTTCCGCACCTTTGCCGATCCCAAGGATGGCGACAAATCCAAAGCCACCGCCGATCAGGTTGCCGTCTCGACCCTGATCAAGGGGATACACTTCTAACCGGATGATGGGATAAAGAGATCAACAGGGGCCTGAGCAATCAGGCCCCTGTTTTATTTGGAATAACAGTTGAAGGACGAATAAGGAGGGTCAGACTCGGGACAGCAGATCAAGCAGCAGATCAGTCGTGCGACGGGAGTAGAGCAGAGAGAGATGGCCAATGGCGGGCAACTCGATATCTTCCATTCCCGCCAATCGTTGCCGTTCCTGCGGCATCACCACGTTGTCGTGACTGGTACGCACCGAGATGCCGGGTACGCAAAGCGGCACCGAAGCGAAACGCTGCAACCAGCCGGAGCCTGGCTCCATCTCGCGGGCATTGGCCCCAAGCCCAAGGGCGGCCAGCTGACTGCCCTGATGGGGCGTTGCCAGCGTGATCAGGCGCTCTACCTTGTCACCACCATGGATAGCCAGATAGTCGCGGCAGACCAGTCCACCCATGCTGTGACCTACCAGCACCAGCTTGTCAGCCCCGGTTTGCGCCAGCACGTCGTCAATCCGGGTGGCCAGCAGCGGCACCATCTCATCGATATGACCAAATGGAGGCATCAGGGTAATGGTGGCGACCACATGGCCTGCAGCATCCAGTCGGGCGCGCTGGGTGCGCCAGATCCCGCGACTGCAACCGTAACCATGCACCAGCAATACGGGGCGCTGGCATGGACGCAGCCGATCGGGTGCCATCAGCAAAGGCTCGAACGGTAGCAACAAGGTGAAGGTGTAGAGGTAGGCCAACATCTCCTGCGCCATCATCTTCACCCTGCGCCAGGGGCCGATAGCCGGAGAGGGGTAGAAACGGGTAAAGAGCCAGCTGCCGAGCACCACCAGACAACGCAATCCAAGCAGGGCAAACACGACAAACAGCAGGGTTAGCAACCAGGGGAGTCCCACGACCAGGTGGGCGATACTCCCGAGGAGCAGCACCTCTACCATCAGCAGGATAAACAGGTGTCGTACGATCGTCATAAGGCCATGATCCGACCAGCCTGGCGTGGAAGTCAAACGGCACTTTGAGACAACTTGATCCAACGCGGCTTTTGTCGCTAAACCCCGGCGAACTCTTTTCCGGTGAGGTTATTTGCAATGCTGTATATACATACATATACTCTATCCATCATCACCAAGAGGAGGCCATCATGGCTGTCGAGATCAAATATGTGGTTGTTCGTGGGGGAGTGGAAAAAATGACCTTTGCCAGCAAAAAAGAGGCCGATGCCTATGACAAGCTGCTGGATACGGCCGATGAGTTGATGACCCTGTTGGCTGGCGCCCCGATCGAGCTGGCACCAGAGCAGCAAGAGAGTCTGGCATTCTACCTGGCAGAACAGCGCGATGTGCTGCAAACCCTGCTGCGCGGCGGCAAGGTTCAGGCTGGCACGAAAGAGGAAGAGGCCCCAGCAGCCAAGCGCAAGGAGAAGCCACTAAAGCAGGTGGCCTGATTGCACAGACCTGCTATTTCTCGGGATAAACACCTCACCTCATTCACTTTATTTGCATTTAAAACCACTTTTACGGCTATTTACCCCGAGAATTTTTTAACCATGCTGCATATCCCATGCATAACTGAATAGCGTGCACCACTGAGCGACATCAGCAAGATCTATGAGGAAATAATGAGCAAACAGTGGAGAGAACGTTATCCAGATCGCTCCCGGTGACCTCAATCAGCAACAACAAGAGGTAGTACCAATCCCAATAGAAGCCGCATTCATCTATCACGAGCCCTTTTCTAGCGACTCGGCTCACAGGCTCATATCGACTCATCTCAGCATCAACAAGCAACACCATGACTCAACAACCATTATCCTTGCCGCCAGCCATGCCGCTGTTTGACAGCCTTATCTATCTGGAGGCCGGTAACCCACAGGTCAATCAGTACCTTGCCAACCTCAGCCTCAACGATGTACCCGATGCCGGTCTGGTTTACGAACTGGCGGTCGATTGGCTGCTGGAGCAGCGCAACAGCGAAAACAACTACAAAACCTATCGCAGCGAACTGACCACTTTTTTGCACTGGTGCTTTCGCGAGGCGGCCATCAGCCCGAAAGATCTCACTCGCCGCATCATGATCCGCTATCTCGACTACTGTCAGTCCCCCCCTGGCGAGTTGATCGCCTACCGCAACGTAGCGCAATTTGTCCTCGACAAGGAGTGGGGAGAGCGGTTGCCCAATCCGCAATGGCGACCGTTTCTCGGCAAGCGGGAGCTGGGCCGCACCTTGCCCTATCGCCTGAGCGAGCAGGCGATGAAGACCAAACTCGCCATCTTGTCGGCCTTCTTCCAGTTCCTGATACAGGAGGAGTACATGGACAGGAATCCCGCTCTGCTGCTGCAGCGGGTCAAACGGCCGCAACAGCAGGAGGCCGATGATCAGGTACAGGCCTTCAGCGAGTTGCAGTGGTCATACGTGATGCAGGCCGCAGATACCCTTGCCAACGACCATCCGGAGCAGCACGAGCGCAGCCGTTTTCTCACCATTCTGATGTACGCCTGCTATCTGCGGATCTCTGAGGTTGCAGCCCGGCCGGGCTTTACCCCTGTGATGGGGCAGTTCAGGCGGGATCGCAAAACCGGCGTCTGGGGCTACTTTATTCCGCAAAGCAAAGGGGGCAAACGGCGTACCGTGGCGGTATCCCAAGCGCTGTTGGCGGCACTCGAACGCTACCGCCGTTTCCTCGGTCTCTCTCCCTTGCCGACACCGGATGAACAGACGCCACTGTTCGTTCGCCATAAAGCGGCAGCCCACGGCCGCGAGCAAGGGGAACTCAACGCCAACCTTGGAATTCGCCAGCTACGGGATTTGATCATGGTGATCATCAGCAAGGGGGCAGAATTGGCAGAGCAGGATGGCTTTGCCCAGGATGCGGCCGAGATGCGGCAACTCTCTCCCCATGCGATCCGCCATACCGGGATCACCCATGACATCAACCTGCATGGTCGACCGCTCTCCCACGTACAAGCCGATGCCGGACATGACAGCATCGACACCACTTCGAAATACCTGCACACCAGCAACAGTGAACGACATGAGAGCGCCCAGCAAAAGCCGCTGGACCGACTGAACCAACAAATGAGAGATAACGTTCACAAAAGCTAACGAACAATGTGACATCTGACCCTGATTTGTATTGACTGCTCTTAGAACACAGAATGGCTTGTTTGGGGTGTCATAGAAGTTGGCGCGGCAATGTTGTACTTCTCTGGATGGCAATCGGTTCAGGAAATATTTTTGGCTCACAAGGATGATTCAGAACAGGTACCTTGCCATCTGCGGCATACATATTCATCCCGTAGTAGAGAAGCAAAAAACGATATTGCTTGCTGAAACACCGAGAACACCCGATGCCGAAAGCTAAGTAAAACATGCCGGAAGCAATCATATTCGGTTGAACAGCGCCTTGTTATCACACTTGCATATCCAGTCATCATTGGTGATATTGATATTGATATTGATATCGATATTAACGAGATACCAAGGAGCGGGTATGCAAGTGGCAGTGGTGGAAAAGACCTTCAGAATCGTTGGCAAAGGGTCGCTCATAGCCCAGTTCACCTTTATCTCTTCAGGCACGCTGCATATCTGGTTTCCGGATGTGGGCCTGCAGATGGAGGCCCACTGCAAAGAGTTGCGTATCGAAGATTGCACCATTATCTATACCAATGGCCTCCATCACGGCCAGCCCCGAGCACTCTGGTCCTTAACCCTCCATCCCGATGATATGAACGAGCTCAAACGTATATTGCAGCAGTTTAACAGCAACCTCTACTTGACCTGCCAGCCACCCACATTGGCCATCGCCAAACGTGCCTTGAATATCAATTGACCCGACTTCCAAAAAAGTCGCAATCATGCCAGCCACAACAATAAGCCGTGAGGATTAAGGGGAGGGGAATCTATCGCGATAGTCGGCATTTTAATAGCTTGTATTACAAGAGGGAGTATCAATATTTCCAGAGAGAGACCTCTCAAGTAGGGGACAGATATTTCTAAGAAAATTCACGGTAATGACGTTGGTTATAACGGTGTAAATCAAGCTTAACGTTCCATTGGTGAGGGGGAATCCAGCGCGGCGTACTGATTTAATAGTGGACTCTTGTCTCAAAATGGGACATTTCGGTGATGTGGGGCAGGGCGGTTGACTGTGTTATTCTGTTGTCGCTGCAAGAGCATCTGCAGGGGGAATCAACCAGATATTGTCCTTCTGCTTTGGGCAGTCAGATTGCTGGAGGTCTGTGTGTAGCCTCGATCCTGATCGATTTCCGAACCTTTAAGCTAAGGAAAAGCTGCGGGCTACTTCTTTTAATAAGCCTTGTTATCTCTCACAACAATGCCGATAACCCTATTTATCGGCATTAAGTTTCCGATACATCACGTTTATCCTTTGGACGGTAAGTAGCACCATTGTCGACAGGATACTGATCTTGGCGATTACCGGATTTGCATCCCAACTAGACGAGTTATAAGCGAGGAAGGCAGCTAGGGACCATTGAGCTAGCAAAATTAGGCCTTCTTTTTTGTTTAAAGACATGTACTTAGAATACCTTGAGATTAGTTCGACCATTGCACAATTCCTTTTTTCGTTTGTGTATTGCCATTTTACCACTTTTGATGGTCTGTTTTGGTTGGGGCAACTGAGTGCTGACTTTTTGTCCAGGTCGATATGTTAGAATGGGACTCACTTTTAGAATAAGGTCTTGAAAATGGTTGGTTTTGAATATGGTGCTGAGGTCGTTATGGTTGCCGAAGGGCTTTTCCGGACGATTATGACAGTTCAGGTTGTGAGAGCCGATTCGGTTGTCTGCTCTTACAAGA
This sequence comes from Aeromonas sp. JL9, assembly GCF_024436075.1. NCBI lineage: Bacteria > Pseudomonadati > Pseudomonadota > Gammaproteobacteria > Aeromonadales > Aeromonadaceae > Aeromonas > Aeromonas sp. JL9. Next base: position 57,651 of record NZ_JANFNV010000023.1, read on the forward strand.
TGGGTGATGTGCTTTATACGGTTGAGCTAAATCCTGCCTCTTTGCGTCTCGCTACAGAGGATGACCGTCCTTCGCCACCGATGATCTTTATGAAGAAAAAGTAACTGAGGGGCCTGTCGGCCCCTTTGTTCTGCTCGCATTCGTCATTGCGCATAATGCGACGTTTTGTTAAATGCCCATCCGAAACCCGCCGATAAGCCAATCCACGCAATTTTGCTGGTTTATCAGGTATTTACTTGGATGGAACGAGAGTTGACCAAAAACTTCATTTTTCGATGGTTTGAGTGCGGTTTATCAATTGAAGAAACGGCCAATCTTTGTTTTGTTTCTGTGAGGCAGGTCACATATTGGGATAAAGGCAAAGAGATCCCACCTGTCTATAAACGGCTAATGCGTATGGCTTCAGGGAGAGAACTGCCGACAATTTGGAAAGACTGGGAAGGTTGGCGAATGATGAATGATTGCCTTGTATCACCAACAGGTGTGAGATTCGACAGACGCAGGATAGAGGCGATTGCCATCATCCAGGTGGAGCGATCCGAACGGCAAATGGCTGCTTTCTATTGGAGAAAGAAACTTGGCGTAATGTGAGCTTGGGGGCTACGGCCCCCATTTATTTATCATCCGCCGAAGCGCAATAAGCAATGTAATTCGTTGCTGCGTGACAGTGACGACATTGAATGAAGCAAGACCCGCCCGATGCTCCATAAGCCTCCAAAAGATCTTCACCCTCTAACACCTTCGAACACTGATGCGCACCATCCACATCTTCATAACCAGAACACTTAACGGATAGAAAGGGTTTAAGAATCAATTTCTGCTCTACAGATAGACTATCAAAGCCAAACCGAATTGCACGATGAGCCAAGGCAACAACCATCGGGCTAGCATTCTTGAGAAGGTCAAAACTAAACAAATGACATAGTATTTTTAAGGTTGTATCCATAAGAATCTCTTTTGTTATCAATGGCTTTACCACAACCAGAAACTATACTGTCAACTGTGTCAATTATAATCAACAACTATCATTAAGATGGGTTGATAGAAAAAACATATGTCGGCGCGTAGCGCCGCAAAAGCTGGAGGCTGCGCCCCCCGCGCTTTAGTAAGAACGCCCCTGCACTAAACACTCGCCCGAGTAAGCCTTAGCCAAGTGGTTGCCCGTATGGCCCCACCATCGAGTGGTCAAGGGCAGAACGGGAAGGGGCGGGGGTAGACGGTAGGGGTAGAGGGAAGGGGTAGTATTCCCCCCGTATTACTACACGGGGGGAGCCGAACCGGAAAACCCGCAGCCCCAAAGACAAAGACGGCGAAAGACCTTGGGAGCGGCTTGTCTACGACAGGAGGAATAGGCAGGCACCACCCGCGCCCTATAGCCTACAGGGTTTCGTCCTCGCTGCGCTCCTTCCTCAACCCTTACGACTGGTCGCTCTGACTGGGGCACTAAAGATCGGTTTTGCAGGGAAGGGGGAGGAGGGTCATTCTCGGGAAAATTCAGAGCCGCCTAAAGGCGGGAGCCGCGCTTGGAGACATGATCTCTCGGGGTGAGTGCGAGGGTTGCGCTTCTATGGCTGCGCCATGAAAGACAAACACCCCGCCAGCCCAGTAAAAATGCGGCATCCACAATCGTATTTAACATAAATAAGCCGTTACGCAGTCAGCTTTATTTATGTCCGGTCATCACTTGGTTTGTTTTTGGTATCGCCGCCAGCAAAGAGGGCAGCATTGTATTTCCGGCGCAGGGCATCCCCCTCGGGATCGCAATAAACGTCAACAGGCTTGCCCTGATACTTCACAACCGCATGGCAGGCGCTCATAGCGTCCACACTGGCCAGTTGATCCGGCCAGTCATCACTGTAAACAGGTTGCACATCGTCACCCTTGCGCAGGGCAAAGCAATACTCGACCCGATATGATCCCCGTTTATCCTTTATCAGCTGGTGACAACTGATGATCAGCTTGTGTCCCGCGAAAGGCCCTACAGAAAGAACCCCGCCACTAGACGCAGCAGGAGCGCCGCTAGCACGTACCCCAGCACCGGACGTATTACCCACCTCCCCAGCAGCCGGAACAGCGGCAGGAGAGGGCGCAGGGGCTTCAACAGGCTTATCAAGAAACTCAGGCTTAATGAAGCCAAAGAAGATACAGAACCCCATAAGCGCCAGAAAAAAAAGTATTTTAGGATCTCGAAACATCGAGCTGCCCGCGATTGTATCCGAGACTTTACCTGTTGTAGTTGAGTCATAGAGCTTGAAAACATATTTCGGCACCTTGTTGAATGGCTTGGCTTGCAATACATCGGACATGGACGACCCGCTATTATCGGCCAGATGTAAAACTGTCTTATAACGGCCCCCAATGCCCAACAAACCCATATTGGTATGGCGGATTGCTGTTTCAGCAGCAGCCCGAATAACTGCATGCACCTTTTTGATGTTCGGAGTCGTAAATACAAAATCCCAGTTGTGATGTCGGTGCATATCAAATGCAACGTCTATGGTTTCCGGTCGGCCATCTGCCTTGGCTGCATCTGGCCCGTTGGGATAATCCAGACGGTCTAAATCACTCTGACGCCATGAGGGCGGAAAGATCCGCTGCACTTCATCGACCAGAAAGAACACCCCCTTTGGGGCCCAGTGATAGAACCGAGCGAACTTATCGCGCCCCTCCTGTGATTCGGTCTCGATGTAAGTCACTTCAAAGCCTTCCGGCACCGCCTTGCCCAGAACCTCCCTGCAACGCTCGGCAGTGAAGCCCCGCACGTTGGTGATAATGTGACGACCAGCTTTGATGGCGGGCAGCACATCGGTATAGATCGCCCCTGATGATTTGTAAGAACCTGGCGCCCCGTGATGGATCTTGATAGACATTTACCACCCCATCATATTGAGCATGAAGCGGGTGACAAATGCCTGAGACAATATCGCCAGACCCTTATCGAAATGCAGGTAAAGCAATATCCCTCGAACACTGGGAGGCAATGAATTAAAAGAAGATGAAAGCAACTCGCTGAAATGGACATTCAACAAAACCTCCTTTGCCACATCCCAAGTAAACATCAAGAGGAATAACTTAAACTCAACCCATTGCACCGCCATTTTGACAGCAATCCATGCAGCAAAATCAACGGCCAAGTTATATAAGTCGTTATAAAAACCACCAAAGAAATCAGAAAGCCATTCCATGCCATCACCTCTTAAAGATAATCATCAAAGCCACGAAGTAAAAAATAAACATCATCAACGCCGCCAAGGTTTTCCAGTAATCACCAGATGGAGGGCAAACGGTGTACTCTTTACCCTGATGTGTAAATAGCTCCAAACACTCCATTGGATCAGCAGAGCCCGTAAGATTAAATGCAAAGACCTGCTTAACATCTTCAGATATGGACTGATATTTATTAGTCAATGAATCATTTGCCTCTTCCAACTTCTTATTAATGGAGGGAAAATCAAAGAAACAATCAGCGCCCCCTTCACACCTTTGTGACTTATAAGACGCAGAACCAACATAAAGAGGATTAGAAGAAGATCCGGGCATCTTGGAATAGTCAACGCCAGAACCTTCACCGCTACCATCACCGCCGCCATTACCGTTACCGTTGCCAGCCTTCTCGGCCATAATCTCAAGAGCAGTGCGCATATCTTGCAAAACATACGTCTGTTGCTCAGATTGGTTTGCAGTAGTTCCGGCACTCTCAACAAGTGACGCAATGTCAGAAGCAGTCCAAGCAGATGAGCCACCATCAGAACCGGAGCCAGAACCACCACCCAAAGAACGCTCAATATTTTTCAGCGAGTCTTTCATATCCTTGGCAAAGTAAGAGGTTGCCTTAGTATTTCCAGAAATGTCGTCAAGTTTATTATTAAGTCCGTTTGTGTTGCCCTGAATACTGGACATCATATTTAAAGAGGCACCCATCATTGAGGAAATACCAGCAACGTCAGACGCAAGAGAAGAAGGAACGCCACCAGAAGAACCAGAGCCAATATTGGCTAACTTAGCATCTATAGATTGCAAATAATCCCTCGTGGTACTAAGTGCAGCAGCCACACCGCCAAGATTGCCATTAACATGAGATAATTCGCTAGATGATTGCTTTATATGATAAAGCGCATCTTTCATATCCCGAGAAAATGACTCGGCATTATGAGCGATAGAATTGAGATTGGCTGTATCTGACTTAGTGCTTTCTACAACTTGACGCAGAGCAACACCCAAGTTTTTATTCAGCTTGGCAACAGCACCCGAAACAGATGTTCCGGTGGCGTCACCAGTAACAGGCTCAAAATTAAGCCAGCCATCTATAGGTTTAGTTCCGGAAGGGCCTTCACCTGGCGTATTACCACTGCCATCCGAATCGCCGTTACCACTACCATTATCGGTAATACTGCAAGCCGTTCCGGTAGTTTCCACTGGCCCCTTGGTATTTGCCAGCGGCAACTCTACACATACACCATTACAAGCAACCAAACAGCCACCAAGCTGAGAGCCTTCAAATTTAAGACAAACTGGCAATGGAGTTGCCATCGTGACGTTACCCAATTGCACACCAACAGGACAGCCCGCAATAGCAAATGCCAACGATGGAAAGAGTAATAAAAGCCAACCTATGCGCACACAGCCCCCAATATAAAAAAAGGCGACCGAAGCCGCCTTAGATTGAAAAGGATGTTCGCCATCCCTCGACAAAGAACAAAAACCAGAGCGTCCCGATAAGCAGGGACATGGCTTAGGCTTTGCGAATAAGGCCGATCAGGATACCGACCCCGACAACGGCAGCAACAACCAGCATCACCTTGGGAGAAGTGGCGTTAACGTCTGCCAACGCGGTATCAAGCGCAGAGCCAGCAGCGGCAGCAGAACCACCTTCAGCAGCATTGGCGACACCCATAGCAGAGACAGAAGCCACAGCAGCGATACAACCGTTACGGAACAAGCCTGACAGTTTTTCCATTTTTATTTATCCTCGTTTTGCACCAACAATAACACGGGCAACAGCGCCCAATTTTAAACCGACAACCCAGATGGCTAATCCAAAACCAAAGGCTACGGTTACGGTGGATTTATCGAACTCAAACCAGCTCGATATATCCGTTAACTTGTTATGCTCCTGAACAGTCAGGAGCACATATTCGCAGGAATCCCCCTCGGATAATCGAGCATATCCCTCGGAGGTAATATCTAGACAAAGCATTATCGCGCCCTCGTCGTCGCTCGCTGCGCGCTCTCGCTCCTCCTCCTCGGTGCGCGTGCGTATTCCGGCGAAGTTGAACAGCCATTCCGGCCAACGTGAACACCCTGATCCTTAACGCGCTCACGTCATCCC
>NZ_JANFNV010000024.1:0-60611 GCF_024436075.1 Aeromonas sp. JL9
GGGATGACGTGAGCGCGTTAAGGATCAGGGTGTTCACGTTGGCCGGAATGGCTGTTCAACTTCGCCGGAATACGCACCGCTTGGTGTAACTCGGTCAGCAAGGTTTCATGAAGGCGTTGCCAGATACCTTGTGCCTGCCAATCACGCAGGCGTCGCCAGCATGTCATGCCGCTGCCAAACCCCAGTTGCTTGGGGAGGGCCTCCCATGGGATGCCAGTGGTCAGAACGAACAGGATACCGTGGAGGACAGCATGGTCATCCAGCGGTGGGCGGCCACCCCGAGGCGAGGGCTGTCGGGGTGGCAAGAGCGGTTGCAGGGATTTCCAGAGCTGCTTACTGATGATTTTTCGTGTCATGCTGCCTATGTTGGGGTTGGCATCATTCGAATCAACTCGGTTTTGTTAGCGGCTCTAACTACCGCGAAACACACACGAGCATAAAAGGATCCATTTCAATCCAGTAGCTATGCTTAGAGTCTCCTTTGAACAAGGACTCATACGCTATGGCACGAAATGGATTTACCCTGCTTGAGTTTTTAATATCTGCAAGCCTGACAACCATCCTGCTGACCTTGGGACTGCCGTCATTGGCAAATCTGCTGACATCTACCGACTGCGACATCTACACAAGAAACCTGCAGGACCACCTGATCTTCGGCCAACGGCAAGCCATCACACAGCAGCAACCCGTCACAGCATGTCTTGCCATGCCTGTCAGGAACTCTACAAAAGAAAGCTGCGTACTCGCAAATCAAGCCGGCGCCCAACGCATGCTTGTCTTTATCGACACCAATCAGGATCGCCAATTCGATATTGCAAATGGCGATATCTTGTTATCAGCAACAGAACCCTTTCTTGAAAAACATACCGTGACGGCCAATCGACAATTTGTACGATTTAGTCCAGATGGCACTGCGATTGGCACCAACATGACACTCCGGTTTTGTATCGACCAGGCACCCCAAGTCGATATCATCGTTTCCCCATCCGGCAGAAGCAGAAGCGAAAAAAAAGGGCTGAGTTGTTCTTAGCCCCTTTACCCTACTCAATAACCAACGTTATCTGGGTTGGATTTCATCTTGTTTTTTTGCATCAGCCAGCGAAAAGGTGGCCGCCAAAGGAACGCACTCGATTACCTCTGTGACAAGATGCACCACCCCATCAATCTCATAACCTTTCTGTTTAAACACCCTGACCAGATTTGCCTTGCTCGTATCAGTTACCGGTTGCTGCAACACCATCTGCACGCCACCTTCCAGAGTGACATAACATTTTATGTCTTCCGTTTGAGCCTGAACCAACAAGGGCAAGCCCACACACCAGAGCAGCATGCGTTTCATCCCTGTTCTCCTTCATAGAGATAGATTTTCTTGGGAGACATATCCATTTTTGCCTCTTCCGCACCTTGTGAGCATTCTCCTTCACCGGTACAGCGCTCAGGCTCTCCCTTCCCATCATCTTTGAGGATGACCTCCTTGCCCGGAGCCCCACCTATAATCCTGATCCGGCCATCATCCCCACCATGAATAACCAGATCATCAGCAACCTTATTTTGCACCTCTACGTAACGCTGAATAACTTCCTGATTGTTGCTATCCAGTACATATTTGAAAGAAGTGCCATAGTGCATATCAATCATATATTGGCGCATGGCACCGATCGATTGAATCGTACATTGTTGGAAGTCCTGTACCTGAGGCAGGAAGGAGGTGAAATAAAGCTTGCCTTGCAACACCAAACCAGCCCCCATTGATTTTTCACCGCTTTCATTGAGCCAGAATTTCCATCCCAACTTGCTGGTCAACGCCTTGGTGGTGTTTACAATCTGCTCTTCATTCAAACCCGTAAAGGGATCGCTGGTCACATCGTAGAGATCGTTCAGTGTGATACTTGATGGCACCGCAGGTTCAGATGTTGCCCCAAACAAGGTCGGATTAACATTGTAGTCACGTAGCATCACATACACATTTTGGGTTGTCGCCTCCGAGGAGGGGCGGTTTCTATCACCACTGCCTATCAATACGGCATCAAACGGACGCTCGCTGTAAAGATAATTTGTCCCATCATACTTCCAACCTTTATTGATGGTGCGCACCAATACGGGCTGGGTAAAGAAACGGCGATCATCTTCCAGCTTTTTGGCAGTTCCACTTAAATGTGCATTTCCCAAACTGGCAAACTTGATGGCCGTCCATTTGGATTTTTCTGTCCCCTTCATGTCGATGCGCCAGATCTGACCGCCGGTATCACCCGCATAAACCCGGTCAGATACACCATCTCCATCGCTGTCCTGCACAGAAACAGCGCCTGGCATGCTATAAACCATGCCTGCAACCTGTTTGTTGGTTGCACTGGCCACATCTGGGGTAAAGCTTAACAACAGCGTGCCGGCCTCAGCATCCACGATATAAATACCCAACCCTTCACTGTCTTCAGCCCCCTGGCCCAAATAGCTCTTGGCCTGATCATAACCTCCAGAGAATATCAGGACTGGCTTATAGGTTTTTTTACCATTGGTTTCTGTGTAATAACCAGGAATGAACGCAACCTCGGGGATCGACCAGGTTTCGCCCAGGTTGATGAAACCGGCGCTGCTTTTATCCAACCGCCACATAAGCGAAGGGGAGTCCGGATCGGATATATTCAACGCATAATAGGCCTTGCCACCACCGCGCAACCCGGTAAATAACCACACTTTGTCACCTTGTGACGACTTGATATGACCATCTTTGACTTGCTCATTGACCAGCACAGTGGGCGATGAATCTATACCATATAGATGAGCCGATGAATCCAGGTTTTCTCGCAGCGCTTTCTGATTGGCAATAAATTGATAGGGCATAACGGCCCAGCTTTCATCAACCGTGGTGCCGCTGTCTTTAAACATATGCAAGAAGCCGGCATTACTTCCCATCACAATGCGCAAGTCAGGTGTACATGTAGTCTGTCCTGTCGACTTTGTACAACCGTAGTTGATCACTAATGGCCGTGAATGCAACGGGTCACCAAGAATATGCTCCCGATTATCTGTTCTATCACCATCCTGATTCTCATCAAACGCATCAATACCCTTGGTCCAATTAAGCAGGTCATCCATGCTATCAGCACTATCAAGTTTCATGATAGTGCGTAGCTGCGTCGCCCCGCCTGCCATACCCTCAAGAGCAGACTTGCTAAAGGGAGTTAATGTATTAGTGGAAGGGGGAATAATATAAAGATTGCGATTGGTTTTAGCTGCCAGCATCTCTTGTACCCCACCCTCGGCAACCTTGTTACCATCACTGGTGGATGACCAATAGGTTCTTGCTGACTCAAGAATTGTTCCATCACTGGATATCGCAGGTAAGCCACTCTGATCGACTACATAACCCTTATCTGGATTCAGAACCAGCTTTTTAAGATTGCCCTTCCATCGTGGACCAGAACCAGGCTCAAACATTGCATAATAAATATTATTCAGACTGCGAGTACGGTCAAAGTTATTAGTGGCAATGGCGGGAGATACCAACGAGGTATTCATTTTCAAGATAGCTAGTAATGATGATTTTAATGCTTCGTTAAGTTGGGTTGCATCGGTTGCTGGATAGTATTTACCCCCACCACGACGAGCGGTCTCTGCCAATAATGCACCGGCCCCCTTAATTGCTTCATCTCCAAAACCCACGGTGAATGTTGTGACTGTTTGTTTGCCTATAGCCGAGGTGTTTACATCATTGTTTTTCATATATCCGGCAAGTGCAGCAAGGTAGCTTTTTTCACCAGAAGACCCATAACTAACCAAGCCGCCATAAGCAACCTTATCCTCTGTAGATAACGTGCTGATCAGGTTGGCGACAAGGGAATCTGCTGCTTTATCATTGGTTGGTTCACCATCTGTCATATAGATGATATAACCATTATTGGAACATTTATCATAGGGGGTTTTATAAATACCCGATGTTACTTCAGCATTGCTATCCCGCTTTGGAGTACGATTTACATCATCGTCACCAAAGTACACCCCCAAACCGCCAAAGTATCTATATGATTCATATAGTGTTTCACATAAGGGAGTCCAAGTGTCAGAGCTCAAACTATTTACCTTGTCAATCAAATCCTGCGCACCGCTTTTACCAGAGGTGAGGATGGCATCGTTACCTACAATATTGCGGATTATTCTTCCACCATTTCTACTACCTGGTTCATTGCCATCATTGTAGTTAAAAACAGCCAGACCAAAATCGACAGCTGGCGTAGCCAAAACCAGTTCTTTGACTGCATCCTGAGCAACTTTCAATCGAGTTTGTGTTGACACACCTGTACTACCGTAATACCAACGGACATAATTTGCCGTAAATAATGAGATCTGGGTAGAACTACCACTAGCAAGAGCATTGGCTACATTTGATGTGTAAAACCAGCTTCCCGTTGTGCGATTTGGCTTGTCAACGGGATAACCATCAACAATATATGTTGAATATGGACCTGAATATTGATTGTTTGCGTTTTTCTCATCAATATCTTGCTGGCAATCTGCAATTATTATACTGTAAATATCAAAATCATTTAGAGAACGCCAACGCCCCTTTCTATTTTTATCATATATTTCATATCCCCAAACTCGTGACTGAAATCGGCCCACATTATTTAGAGGGCCTTTAGATGTCGCACATGCATTTAAATTCTCACTAAAACGTTTGGTACTGTTGATAGTGGGAACTTTTCCATCACTGGAGAAATAGATGAAGCGATTACTATTATTAACATCTGGATCATTAGCCAATGATGGATAACTTATCGATGAGTCATAAGGCTCTTTAGCAACTTCGGTTGTATTTTTCATACTCCCCGAGTTATCGAAAATAAAGAGCACCTTAGGGCGGAAGTCCCCCGCCTTGGCAAAGTCATAAATAAACAACTCGGTATCATCGGAATAACCAGTACCTACCGCCAAAGATCCCCCTGATATTCCGCAACACAATACCAGCAAGCTTGTAAACAAACAGTTCCTTATGTTCATCACCCGCTCCCTAATTGGCACTGAGCAAGGGTTGTTCTACCCCGGCAGTAAAGGTCATTTGGCTATTCACCTTGCCATAAGCACTGGATGTGGTGGCTTCAGCATAACGACAAGCTGGCGTTACATTCTGGCTACTGGCTTCAAATTTTCGTTTGCATACACTTTCTGTATTGACTGTCAAAGTAGTAGCAGGAGTGGTAGTGCCTATTGCCGCCGAAGTACCAATTGCCTGCGTTGCAATTTGTGTTGAGAGAGAAGTATCGCTCAATGCAGACTCCAGAGTACCTTCAACTTCGTGCTCTGCCCGTTGCAAACTGGCACTGGAACCCGCCATCTTCAGACTCATACCACTGGACTGCATGACGACTAGCGCAATCAGAGTCAAAGGAACCAGAATAACCAGTGCAACAATCAATGCTACACCCTGGTTTTTTTTAACCAATCTCATGTTCCACCTCGGGTGGTTATTTGTTGATTGCGTAATGCAATACTGCTTTCCAAGAGCAGACGGCGATAACCATCACCACCACCATTAACCGTGATATTACCGAGTTGATAGCTATTGTTATTCTTATAGCGACTTGACTCCCGAGCAGCTCTAATCAGCAAGAAAAGCCTAGCCCCCAATACTCGCCCCTCATTCCAGCGCTGTGTTGTCATTTGGTCCGTTGACATATATCTGTCTATACGTCCATCAGGGATCAAGGTATCGTCAACTCCATACATCAGAACCATATGTTCAACGCCTTCGGCCATAGCACCACCAATCAGAGCAGAACCACCATTGACGGTCAAATAGCGCTTGCGTAAGACAGGAATACCATCTTCTTGTGACAGGTAATAAATATAGTGCTGGTATTCCCAGACCTGGCTCTCATTATTGGCACCAAAGAGTGGTCTGGTTTCGCTTCCCTTGATGACTCTCGCCTCCTGACTATTGGCTGCCATATAAAAGCGGTTTGTATCCAATCCCTCTGATGCTGGTATAGGACGCCCTACCAGTCGCTTGATACTGATTACATCCGAGTTTGCCACTCGGTCGTTGGCATCAATACAAGTAAAACCACTCAATCCCTTACTTGCGGAAACCCGTGAAACCCAAAGCCCGCGAATTGGCCCAAGAGGTGATGGCAAACTACCGACAGAGCGCTCATCCAGACAATCACTGGCTGATAAAATGGTACTGCCAGTGCTGAGCGACAGTGAGGAGCCAACTTGTGTTGACTGGCCGGTATAAGCTCCAAAAAAACCAGCCCACTTGATATCTTGGCTAATCAGTCGAATGGCCAATCGACCATTTTCCTGTAATTCACTTTGATCAAAGGCATCTTCAGAGCTGGAGCGAGACATAACAAAGACCGAAAAAACTCCCGCCAATAAGAACAGTCCCATCGTCATGGAGATAAGCCATTCAACCAGAGTAAATCCATGAGATTTCATAAGGTTGTCGTCAAAATAAACTGACGCCTCGCTGCATCGCTTGTTTTAGATAACTTACACTCGTTGATCAGCGTCACTGCCGCAGCGGCAGCCCCCCCATCAGATATCTCTTGTTTGCCAGCCCAGAATATCCCGACCGCCAGCACATTATTGGCCCGCCGCACCACGCAGCCTATAGGTGAATTCAAGGAAGATGCCGCACCCGAAACACTGGTCCCAAGCAAGGCTTGTTGCCAGTAGTGCAGGTCGGCATTACGTAAATCTGCAGCACTGCAATTACTGATAGTGCCATCTTCCGATGCGCAAGTCGGTCGAGTTAAATTAGAGGCAAGACTTACCGCTGCAGAGCTTTCTTCACTCCAGCTGTCCCTGTTGATCCGCACCCGCTCGACCATATCGTTAGCCAGCCAGCTGGCGATGGTACGCTGGCGAGCTTCATAACTGGCAAATTTGGAATGGGTTTGCAAGGCAACCAGACCGAGCAGCCCCAGCGACAGGATCACCGCAGTGATCATCACCTCTAATAGGCTAAATCCGGCAGATGAAATAATCGATGATTTCATATTCACTCCCAACACCCATCAACTTTATTACCGACCTTATCTTCGGCATCTTTTTCTTTTTGCTTATTTCCTTGATTAATCATGAATTTAAAACAGCGACTATCAGCCTCCTGAGCTCCCGAAGCGGTTGCTGTCAAAGTAAAGTTAGGGCTAGGGACTCCTGCGGAAATACTAATATCTAAGCTATAACGGGCATCGGGCTCAAGCACGATGCCTAAGTCGGTAATCGACGAAGCATACTGATTGAAATCCATAAAATAGGTTTCTTGCCGATTGGCCGCATTGAGCAGCATGCTCTTGGCTTCGACACGATGACTGGTCAGCACATATTGCTGATAGGCGGGATAAGCGATGGTGCCAAGAATCGCCACGATGGCGATGACAATCATCAACTCAATAAGAGAAAAGCCACGAAAGTATCCAATCATATCCCATCCTTGGTGACAGACTGCTTCATAAGTTTAACGCCGAGCCTGTCTCTTGAACAAACCCGGCGTCATTATCAACACACTTTATTCTTAAGCCTTCCTGGCTGCACTCAAATTATTCTAAGTTCGGGAGGAACCTCAAAGACTACGTTCTCTTCACGGCCTGGATGCTCGGCGACCACCTTGCCACCCAGCTCCCGCAGGCGGGCAATCACGTTTTGCACCAGCACCTCGGGGGCGGATGCGCCGGCAGTGACGCCTATCGCCTTCACCCCTTCCAGCCAGCTCGCCTCAATCATCGACGCATCGTCGATAAGATAGGCTCTGGCGCCCACCTTCTCGGCCAGCTCGCGCAGACGGTTGGAATTGGAGGAGTTGCGAGACCCCACCACCAGCATGGCGTCCACCAGCCCCGCCATCTCCCGCACCGCATCCTGACGGTTCTGGGTGGCGTAGCAGATATCGTCCTTGCGCGGCCCCTGGATCTTGGGGAAGTGCTTGCGCAGCGCATCGATGACGTCAGAGGTCTCATCCACGCTCAGGGTGGTCTGGGTAACGAAGCAGAGGTCATCCGGATTCTTCACCTTGAGCTTGGCCACATCTTCCGGTGTCTCCACCAGATACATGCCGCCTTCGCGATTCTCGTACTGCCCCATGGTCCCGATCACCTCGGGGTGACCGGCGTGACCGATGAGTACAGCCTCAGAGCCCTTACGGCTGGCGCGATGCACCTCCATGTGCACCTTGGTCACCAGCGGACAGGTGGCATCAAATACCTTGAGGGCGCGGGACTTGGCCATCTCACGCACTGTTTTGGCCACGCCGTGAGCAGAGAAGATGACGATGCTGTCATCCGGCACCTCGTCCAGCTCCTCGACGAAGACAGCGCCCGCCTCTTTCAACTTGTTCACCACATAGCGGTTATGCACCACTTCGTGGCGGACATAGATGGGGGCACCGAACTTCTCCAGCGCGCTCTCGACAATGCTGATGGCGCGATCGACACCGGCGCAAAAACCGCGAGGGTTAGCGAGCAGAATATCCATTAATGCACCTTCTCCTCATCATCAACACCCAGGATCTCCACCTCGAAGGTGACGGTATGACCGGCCAGCGGGTGGTTGAAATCGACCGTCACCGACATCCCGGCTACCGCCCGGATGATGCCCGGCAGCTCGCTGCCATTGGGCTGATCGAACAGGATGATGGTGCCGACTTTTGGCTCCACATCGGCGCCAAATTTGGCACGGTCGAGATGGTAGATGTTGTCGGGGTTGGAGAGGCCAAAGGCCTCCTCTGGCGCCAGCGTAAAGCTCTTGCTCTCCCCTTCGCGCAGCCCCAGCAGGCACTGCTCAAAGGTGGGGGTCAGGCTGCCATCGCCCATCCGCAGGCGGGCTGGTTTGCCGTGCAGCGCCGTGCTGTCGGCAACCGAGCCATCTTCCAGCTTGATGGAGAAGTGGAACAGCACGCTGCTGTTAGCGGTGATCTGCTTGCTCATGCCTGCTCCTTTTTCTCACCACGGAAACCGTCCAGCACAATCATGGCGGCCCCGATAAAGATAAAGCTGTCGGCCAGATTGAATGCCGGCCAGTGCGCACGCTGCCAGTAGAAGTCGAGGAAATCGACCACATGGCCCAGCACCAGTCGATCAAAGACGTTGCCGAGGGCGCCGCCGATGATGAGTGAATAGGCGATACCGCTCCAACGCTGGGTCACCGACTGCTTGCGCAGCCAGTGGATCAGCAATCCACAGATGGCAAAAGCCAGCACCGCGAAGAACCAGCGCTGCCAGCCCCCCTGATCAGCCAGAAAGCTGAATGCGGCGCCCTTGTTGTAGACGTGAACCAGATTGAAGAAGGGGGTGATCTCCACCCCCGGGTAACCAAATGGCAGCAACTTGACCACGGCGAGCTTGCTCGCCTGGTCCAGTACAAAGGCCAGCACTGCCAGCCACAGCCAACGCAGGCCACTTTTATGTTGAGTCATGTTCATCAGGCAAATTGACGAGTTTCGCCGTCACCCTCAACGTTGGTCACACAGCGACCACAGATCTCTTCATGACCCGCGATGGTGCCCACGTCTTCCACATGGTGCCAGCAGCGGTCGCACTTGGCGGCAGCAGACTGAGCCACGCTCAGCCACAGGTCATCACGCTCGGTCGCCACAGAGCCTTCCGGTGCAGTGTCAGCCACCACCACCTTGGCTTTGGAAGTGAGCAGCACGAAGCGCAGCTCATCCGCCAGGGCGTTCAGGCGCGCAGCCAGTTCCGGCTTGGCGAACAGGGTCAGCTCAGCCTGCAGGGAACCGCCGATGCGCTTCTCGCCACGGGCCACTTCCAGCGCCTTGTTCACTTCACCGCGCACGGTAAGGATCTCGGCCCAGAAGTCGTCGTTGAGGGTTTCACCTGCTTCCAGCCCGAACAGGCCGTCGTACCACTCTTCGGTGAAGACGAACTCGCCGCGCTCACCCGGCAGCAGGGCCCAGATTTCATCAGCGGTGAAGCTCATGATCGGCGCCATCCAGCGCACCATGGCCTCGGCAATGTGATAGAGGGCGGTCTGGCAGGAGCGACGGGCCAGGCTGTCAGCCTTGGCGGTGTACTGACGATCCTTGATGACATCCAGATAGAAGGAGCCCATCTCGATGGAGCAGAACTGCATCAGCTTCTGGGTTACACCGTGGAAGTTGTACTCGTCGAATGCCGCCATGATCTCGGCCTGTACCGCCTTGGCACGACCGACAGCCCAACGATCCACCACCACCATGTCGGCAGGCGCCACCATGTCGGTCGCCGGATTGAAGCCGTTCAGGTTGGCCAGCAGGAAGCGGGCAGTGTTGCGAATACGACGATAAGCATCGGCAGAGCGCTTGAGGATCTCGTCGGAGACGGTCATCTCGCCGGTGTAGTCAGTGCTCGCTACCCACAGACGCAGGATGTCTGCACCCAGCTTGTTCATTACGTCCTGCGGGCTCACCACGTTGCCGATGGACTTGGACATCTTGCGACCCTGACCATCCACGGTGAAGCCGTGAGTCAGCACCTGGTTGTAGGGAGCCTTGTCTTTCATGGCCACGCCGATCATCAGGGAGGACATGAACCAGCCGCGGTGCTGGTCAGAACCTTCCAGATACATGTCGGCCGGCTTGCCGTTGAACTCGGGACGGGCATCAACCACGGAAGCGTGGGTAGAACCGGAGTCGAACCAGACGTCCAGAGTGTCAGGCACCTTGTCGTACATGTCGGCGTCGCTACCCAACAGCTCGGCCTTGTCCAGATCCCACCATGCCTGAATGCCGGACTGCTCGACCCGCTTGGCGACTTCATGCATCAGACGCACGGATTCCGGGTGCAGTTCCTGGGTCTCTTTGTGGACGAACAGGGAAATGGGCACACCCCAGGTACGCTGACGGGAGATACACCAGTCAGGACGGTTCTCGACCATCGCCTGAATGCGGTTTTTACCCCAAGCCGGTACCCAGCCGCTCTGGCCTTGCTGGGCAATGCCGTCCTTCTCGATGCGCTCGATCTCTTCCAGCGCACGCTTGCGCAGACCCTTCTGTTCCATGCTGATGAACCACTGCGGGGTGGCACGGAAGATGATCGGGGTCTTGTGACGCCAGCAGTGCGGATAGGAGTGGTTGAACACCTTGTGATGCAGCAGGGCGCCGCGCTCGGTCAGCACTTCGATCACGGAGGCATTGGCCTTGAACACATGCTGGCCGGCAAACAGTTCGGTATCCGGCAGGTACACGCCGTTGCTGCCAACCGGGTTGGCCACTTCCAGACCGTATTTCTGGCCGACCACGAAGTCTTCCTGACCGTGGCCAGGGGCTGTGTGTACGGCGCCGGTACCGGCATCCAGGGTAACGTGGTCACCCAGTACCACAGGCACGTCGAAGCTGTAGAAGGGGTGGTTGAAGCGCAGCAGCTCGAGCGCGGCGCCCTTGGTGTAACCCAGATTGTGGAACTTCTCGATACCGGCGCGATCCATCACATCCTTGACCAGCTCGGCGGCCAGGATCAGACGCTCTGGGTGCTCACCTTCAACCTGCACCAGTGCGTAATCCAGATCGGCGTGCATGGCGATGGCGCGGTTGGCTGGCAGGGTCCACGGGGTAGTGGTCCAGATCACCGCAGAGATCGGGCCCTTGCCGGTGTGGCCTTCGGCGCAGTCAAACTTGGCGGCAACCGATGCCTCATCAACGGCCTTGAAGCGCACATCGATGGAGGGGGAGTTCTTGTCGTAGTACTCCACTTCGGCTTCAGCCAGCGCGGAGCCGCAATCGGTACACCAGTGCACCGGTTTGGAACCTTTGTGCAGGTGGCCGTTTTCAACGATCTTGGCCATGGAGCGGATGATGTTGGCTTCGGTGCCAAAATCCATGGTCAGATAGGGGTGTTCCCAGTCGCCCAGCACACCCAGACGGATGAAGTCGGTCTTCTGCGCTTCGATCTGGGTCTTGGCGTATTTGCGGCACTCGGCGCGGAATTCGGCAGCGGAAACCTTCTCGCCCGGCTTGCCGACCATGCCTTCCACTTTCAGTTCGATAGGCAGACCGTGGCAATCCCAACCCGGCACATAGGGGGAATCGAAACCGGAGAGGCCCTTGGACTTGATGATGATGTCTTTGAGGATCTTGTTGACCGAGTGACCGATGTGAATGTTGCCGTTCGCATAGGGGGGGCCATCATGCAGAATGAAAGAAGGCTTGCCCGCTTTGGCGCGGCGAATAGCGCCGTAGAGATCCTGATCGTACCAACGTTTCAGCATGTTGGGTTCGCGCTTGGCCAGATCGCCACGCATCGGAAACTCGGTTTCCGGAAGATTCAGGGTGTGTTTATAGTCGCTCATCAGTCCTGGGTTCCCTTCTTTTCTAAAAGAGTGCTGGGTAAATTGAATTGTGGCAGCCCGAACCAGGCTCGGGCCGCCAGGGCATCTCGTTCGATCTGCTCTTTCAAGGCAGTGAAAGAGGCAAACTTCTGCTCTTCGCGCAGCTTGTGGCGAAGCAGCACCTTGACCTGCTGACCATATAGATCACCAGAAAAAGCAAATAGATGTACTTCCAATCTGGCTTGTGTACCGCTCAAGGTCGGCCGTACACCCACATTGGCTACACCGGGGAAGGTCTTGCCGGAACATATCACTTCCACCGCAAACACGCCACCGACCGGGATCACCTGACGCTTGAGGGCCAGATTGGCGGTGGGAAAACCTATGGTGCGCCCCAGCTTGTCGCCGTGGGCCACCCGGCCGCTGATGGTGTAGGGGCGGCCAAGCATCAGCTCCACCTCCGCCATCCGGCCCGCCTTAAGGGCTTCACGCACCAAGGTGCTGCTGACCCGCTGCCGTTCGAGCTGGAAGCTCTGGGTACTGATCACCTCGAAGCCGAAGCGATGGCCCGCCTCCTCCAGCAGGTGGAAGTCCCCTTCCCGCCCCTTGCCGAAGCGAAAATCGTCGCCAACCACCAGATAGCGCACCCCGAGCCTCTCCACCAGCAACTGCTCGATGAAGGTCGAGGCCGCCTGCTCGGCAAAGCGGTGGCTGAAGCGCACACAGAGCATGCGGTCGATATGCAGCCCCTGCAGCGCTTCATACTTCTCCCGCAACCGGCTCAGCCTGGCGGGCGCCGCCGTGCCGGCAAACAGCTCCAGCGGCTGCGGTTCGAACAGCATGACGCAGGCGGGCAATCCCAGCTGGGCCGCTTTCTCCTTGAGACGTGCCAATACCGCATGGTGACCCTGATGAACCCCATCAAAGTTGCCAATGGTTAATACACATCCCCGGTGACGGGGCTTGAGATTGTGAATGCCGCGAATAAGCTCCATCAGTGCCTTGTGCGTTGCTGCCATGGAAATCGGCGGATTATATATCAGGCAGCAGGCAGGGTCAGCCCTCATAGCCTGATTTCAACTATCCGGGCCCAATCCCGCCCCTTGGCGGCGCCATGAGACACTATCCCCATGGCGCAGCAGGATCACGACTACTGCTGCCCCGATTTAAGGTGACGCGGCCGAATGCCCAGCAGCAGCAACACCACGGCATAGACCGCAGCCCCCAGCGACAGCAGCATGGTCAGCTGCAAACTGGCCTTGCCCATGCTCCATGCGCCCCACTGGGCCAAATCTGGCGACAGATAGGCGAGCACGCCCCCCATCAGCACGCTGGCGACCAGCAGCTTGAGGCAGAACACGCCAGTATGGCGGGAGGGACGATAGACGCTCTGCTGGTACAGCCCCTTGAACAGCAAGGCCGCATTCAGAGTGCCCGAGCAGGCGGTCGAGAGCGCCAGCCCCACGTAACCGAGCGGGTAGATGAAGATGAGGTTGCAAGCCATGTTGGCAATCATCGACATCACCCCGATCCGCACCGGCGTCTTGGTGTCCTGACGGGCGTAGTAACCGGGCGCCAGCACCTTGATCAGCATCAGGGAGAGCAGACCGGTAGTGGAGGCCAGCAGGCTCGCGCTCGACATGCTCACTTCATGCAGGCCGAACTCGCCGCGCATGAACAGCACCCGCAAAATGGGCTCGCGCATCACCGCAATGCCTATCATGGCGGGCAGGCCGAGCAGCATCACCATCCGCACCCCCCAATCCATGGTGCGGGAGAAGTCCGCCGGATCGGCATCCACATGCTTTTTCGCCAGCGCAGGCAGAATGACGGTACTGATGGCCACCGCAAAGAGGCCGAGGGGGAACTCCAGCAGACGATCCGAGTAGTAGAGGTAACTGATGGCACCGGTCGCGAGGAAAGAAGCCAGCATGGTGTTGACCAGCAGATTGATCTGGCTGACCGAGACCCCAAACAGGGCCGGGATCATCAGGGTGCGGATCTTCACCACCCCCGGGTGATTCCATCCCCACTTGGGCCATACCAGCATGTTGATTTGGCGCAAAAAGGGGTACTGGAACAAAAACTGCACCAAACCGCCCAAAAAGACACCAATCGCCAGCGAGATCTCAGGTTTGTCCATCAGCGGCGCAATCCACCAGGCCGCCGCAATCATGGTGATGTTGAGAAACACCGGCGTGAACGACGAGACCGCAAAGCGGCCGAAGGTGTTGAGGATGGCCCCCGCCATGGCGGTAAAAGTGATAAACCAGAGGTAGGGGAAGGTGATTTTGAGCATCAGACTGGCGAGCTCGAACTTCTCGGCCGCAGGGCCGCCATGCAGCCAGTCCCAGAACCAGCCCCAGCCAAACAGAGCGGTCAGCACACCCGACCCCAGCACACCGAGCAGGGTGACCACAGTCACTATCCCCCCCAGCGTGCCCGCTACCGCCGCCAGCAATTCACGCACTTCCCCCTCGTCGCCATTTTTCTTGTACTCCGTCATCACGGGAACAAAGGCCTGGTTGAAGGCACCTTCGGCGAACAGACGACGCAGAAAGTTGGGAATGCGATTGGCAAAAAAGAAGACGTCGGCGGCCACCCCGGCACCAAGCAGATTTGCGATGACTACATCGCGAACCAAGCCCATTACGCGGGATGCCAGCGTCATTCCGGACACTATCATGCCGGATTTGATCAATTTCTTACTCAAGACGAGGCCTCTGGAACTGTCAGAATGAAAAGAATGCTGCTAGAATCGGCCGACAGTTTAACCGTCTCCCTACTGACACACCACCGGGAGGCGGTGTTTATTTGCACAAATCATTTGACAATATGTGGTTGGAAGGGCATATTTCCGGGCCTTTTCAATACACTCGCTAAGACAGTTTTAGGAGTTTTACCTTGGCTAACATCAAATCTGCTAAGAAGCGCGCTCTTCAGTCAGAAAAACGCCGTCAGCACAACGCCAGCCGTCGTTCCATGACCCGTACCTACCTGAAGAAAGTCATTGCTGCTATCGCCTCTGGCGACAAAGCTGCTGCGACTGCCGCTTTCGCTGTTGCTCAGCCGATCATGGATCGTATGGCGACCAAAGGCCTGATCCACAAGAACAAAGCTGCTCGTCACAAGAGCCGCCTGTCTGCCCAGATCAAAGCTATGGCTTAATCAGCTTCTGCTGATCAAAGCTGAAAAAACCGGCCTTAGTGCCGGTTTTTTATTTATCTGCGCTGCAATAAAGTCGATGCAGCAAGCTGATCATTTCACGCACTTCATGGCTGCGCAGCGAATAGTAGACCGTCTGGGCCTCTTTGCGCGTCGTCACCAGCTCATCCCGCCGCAGCAGCGCCAGATGCTGTGACAAGGCCGACTGACTCAATCCCAATCGCTCGTTGAGCTCCCCCACTGACAGTTCGCACTCCAGCAACTGGCACAGAATAAACAGCCGCCGCTCATTGGCCAGCGCCTTGAGCAAGGCCACCGCTTTACTCGCATTGGCTTCCATCTCTTCAAGTTGCATCACATCTCTCCTCTACCACTCATCGCCGATGATACGTGGTGACGGGTCGTTTTAAAACGACAGGGTGGCCGGCTGGATGGCGGAGAAGTTCTCCTGGCCGGAAAAGAGAAAGGTAAAATCGCTCTCGCAGACCCGCTTCACCGCCGGATGCTGGATCATCCGCTCGGCGAAGATGACGTAATACTCCTCCATCAGATCCTGGGTCTCTCCGATCAGCATCACCCCCTCCCCCTCGAGGATCTCCTCCCGATAGATGGTGGGAGCCATGAAGATGCCCTGATTGAAGAAGCCAAACGCCTTCATCAAGGCGGCATCATCAAACTCGCCAAGAATGCTGGGAGAAACCCCCTGCTGTTCGAACCACTGGGTTAGCTGACGCCCCATGGCGGTACGGCGACCGGGGATCAGCAGCTTGCGCTCCTCCAGACAAGCGGGAAAGGGCTTTTCAGGCAGCGGCGCCTTGCAGAAGAAGCTGACACCACAGCCGCCCAGTCGTTTGGAGAGCAGCCCCGCATGTTGGCTGGAGTCCACCGGACAGTCGGAGAGGATCATATCGAGCTTGTGCTCGCTCAGCTGCTCCAGCAGCAGTTCGTGGGTCGATTCGAAGCAGCGCAGGTGGATGGAGCCATCATTGGGGATGACAGAGAGCAGCACGCGGCTGGCAAGGCGCTTGGAGAGGGCATCGGCGATGCCGACGTCGAACAGGATCTGGCTCTCCTTGCGGTAGTTGACGATATCGAGCATCTCGTAGGAGAGGCTGAACATCTTGTCGGCATAACGAAATACCAGCTGGCCCAGCTCGGTTGCCTCAAGGGAGCGTCCCTTGCGCTTGAGCAGCTTACCCCCGAGGCGCTGCTCCAGCAGCTTGATCTGGCCGGTGACCGTCTGCGGGGTCAAAAAAAGGGCTTCCGCTGCCTGGGTAACGGAGCCCTTCTTCTGAGTCATCCAGAAATAATAGAGATGGTTGTAGTTAAGGTGTGACATCCGATGGGGTTCCCGCTTGACGCGGACTCCGGTAGCAGCTGAGTTCAACCGCCAGAATGTCATACATGTCGCTAACCGAGTCAACCTTGTTCGCGCCAAACTGCTCCATCAGACTGGCCTTGAGGCGTGCCTTGTCAGGCATCCGGTCCGCGCAATAACGCTTGTTGGAACGCTTTACCATCTCGCCAGCCCGGCTGCTCAGCGCCCGCTCGGAGAAGGTCTCGCCAAAGCGCGCCTTGGCCTGCTTGTCCCCCAGCAGCAGGGCGCTGTCTACCACCCCGTTAAGATAGGCAGAGCAGTTCGCCGAAGTGGCGTCCTGCTTGCAATCCTCCAGCCCGCCGGCCCATGCCGCGGGGCTCAACAACAGCATCAACAACCCTGTATGCAGCTTCATAGTCCCTCCGTACTCTGTTCCCCTTCACCCTTGGGAAGGGCCATGCGCAAGGCCAGATAGCCGACTACCGCCGCCATGGTGGAGCCCACCAGGATCCCGAGGCGAGAGTAGCTGCCGTAATCCAGCCCACCGTGCTCGAAGGCGAGAGACGCGATAAACATCGACATGGTGAACCCGATGCCACAGAGGATGCTGACCGCAAAAATCTGCTTGAAGTTGACCCCGGGCGGCAACTGGGCGATGCCCAGCTTGACCGACAGCCAGCTGATGGTGAACACCCCGAGCGGCTTGCCGATAAACAGCCCCAGCATGATCCCCATAGGTACCGGACTCAGCAGGGAGGAGAGACCAATCCCTTCCAGCGATACCCCTGCGTTGGCAAAGGCAAACAGAGGCAGGATCAGATAGGCACTCCAGGGGTGCAGCTGATGCTCCAGATACTTGAGCGGCGATGCGTAACGCTTGCCGTTAAGCGGAACCATAAAGCCCACCACCACACCCGCCAGAGTCGCATGGACACCAGACTTGAGCACCGCAACCCAGAGCACCAGACCAACCAGCATGTAGAGGCTGATCCTGTCCTCACCACTGCGATTCATCCAAAGCAGA
This sequence comes from Aeromonas sp. JL9, assembly GCF_024436075.1. Taxonomy (NCBI): domain Bacteria; kingdom Pseudomonadati; phylum Pseudomonadota; class Gammaproteobacteria; order Aeromonadales; family Aeromonadaceae; genus Aeromonas; species Aeromonas sp. JL9. The sequence continues at coordinate 17,769 of NZ_JANFNV010000024.1, forward strand.
GTGAGGGTTGCCAGAATACCGATGGCCAGCGCCTCCAGCGACAACTGCTGGGTATAGAAGAGCGCGATGATGATGATGACGCCGAGGTCATCCATGATGGCCAGCGCCAACAGGAATACCTTGAGGCTCACCGGTACCCGCTTGCCGAGCAGCGCCATCACCCCGAGGGCAAAGGCAATATCGGTCGCAGCCGGAATTGCCCAGCCAGCGCGCGCCACTTCATCCGAATAGTTGAAAAAGGCGTAGATCAAGGCCGGAGCCAGCATGCCGCCCACCGCCGCAATAGCCGGGAAGGTCGCCTGAACCCGGGTCGAGAGCGCCCCTTCCAGCATTTCACGCTTCACTTCCAGACCAACCAGCAGGAAGAAGATCGCCATAAAGCCATCGTTGATCCAGAGCAGCAGCGGCTTGTTGATGTCGAGAGCCGCGATGCGTACCTGCACCGGCGTGTCGAGAAACGCCTGATACCCGCCAGCCAGCGCGGTATTGGCTAAAATCATTGCCAGCATGGCAGCCATGATCAGAATAATTCCGGAGGCGGCCTCCAGCTTCAGGAACTTTTTGATTACGTCACTCATGGTTAAATTTTCCACCGTGTTGCTTTGGTTTGAGTCTATCTCCTGCAACAACCAATGGAAAATCGTTTCTTGCTGCTAAATACAACGAAAAAACCGAAGGCAAAATAGAACATACCTGCTATAAGCAGGTTTTTCTTCGTCTCTGGCTACCGTCTGATCAATCAATAAAATGAATTTTCAATTATTTATCTGCATAAAAATACAACGTTAGATAATGGCCATAAGGTCACGAGACTTTATTACGTAACGCATTAAAACTCATATCTAGGTGGCCTGTTCTGTATGACATGCAAAACAAACATAGCCCCGCGGTTACTAGATGGCACAAATCATAGCCATAAAAAATCCCGCCGAAGCGGGATTTTTTATGGCTTGCAGCCTTACAGCACGGCCAACGCAGCGGCGTAGTTCGGCTCGTCGGCCACTTCGGCGACCAGCTCGCTGTGCAGCACCTTGTTGTCACCATCCAGCACCACGATGGCGCGAGCGGTCAGACCGACCAGCGGACCGGAAGAGAAGGCCACGCCGTAATCTTCCATGAAGGCCGCACCGCGCAGGGTGGAGAGGGTCACTACCTTGTCCAGACCTTCGGCGCCGCAGAAGCGGGACTGGGCGAACGGCAGATCGGCGGAGATGCACAGCACGACAGTGTTCTCCAGCGCACTGGCCTGCTCGTTGAACTTGCGCACAGAGGTCGCGCAGGTCGGGGTATCGACGCTCGGGAAGATGTTCAGGATTTTGCGCTGACCGACAAAGCTTGCCAGGGTCACGTCGGAGAGATCCTTGGCCACCAGGGAGAAGGGCTTGGCTTGCTCACCGGCGACCGGGAAGTGACCAGCGACGGAAACCGGGTTGCCTTGCAGAGTGACTGAGTTGCTCATGTGTTATGTCCTTTATTGGTGTAGTAAAAATCCGGGAGATCAGTATAGGGGCGGCGGGACCAGACAAACACCCGCGAAGACAAGGGATATAAAGGGGTTGACCTTGGACTTAACACCAAGGTTTAGACTCCTTCTCGGTAATCAAGGATCTCGCAGGGGCGGGATCCATCAAGAGGGACTCATCATGAGCAAATCCTGCTGCAATCATCAGCACGCCGCCCCCATCAAGGCCGTCAGCAAGGCGGCCCCCGGCCAGAGTGAGCATCACCACGATAGCCACTGCTGCGACAACACCACGCCCGTCAGTTGCTGTTCAACCCCGACGCCTCATGAGCACGCATCCCGTGACTGCAATGAATCCCCCGGGGATGAAGAGCCTCCCCGAGGAAGCTGTCACGATCAAGAGTGCTGCAGCGCCCCCTTATCGCCAGCTCACGATCATAAGCATGAGCATGAGCACGATATGCCCCCTGCCGACCCGCTGGTTGCACCGGTACAAGGCAACAGCCGCCACAGCTGGCAGGTGTTGGGGATGGATTGCCCCAGCTGCGCCCGCAAGATCGAGACCGCCGTCAGCCGGGTGAGCGGCGTGCAGCAAGCGCGCGTGCTGTTTGCCACCGAGAAGCTGGTGGTGGATCTGGACCCCGGTCTCTCCCCCGATCCCGTCACCGCCGCCGTGCTGGCCGCCGGTTTCCAGCTCAAGGGGGAAAGTGCTGACAAGCAGGCAGCTGGCCGTAAGCAAGCTTCACAACAGCCCCTGCAAGGCAATCTATTCGGTAACTTTTTGGGCAAATATTGGCAGCCCCTGTCACTGGCCGGCCTGATGCTGGTCGCCGCCCTGCTGCCGAAAGAGCTCGGTCAGCCACTCTTTACCCTGGCGACCCTCTGGGGGCTGTGGCCTATCTCTCGCAAGGCGTGGGCGCTGACCAAAAGCGGCTCCCCCTTCGCCATCGAGACTTTGATGACGGTCGCCGCCGTGGGCGCCCTGTTTCTCGGCGAAACCGCGGAAGCGGCCATGGTGCTGCTGCTCTTTATGCTGGGTGAACATCTGGAGGCCTACGCCGCCGGTCGCGCCCGGGCCGGGGTCACCGCCCTGATGGCGCTGGTGCCTGACAAGGCGCTGCGGATCCGTACCACTGCCGAGGGCGAGGTGCGCGAAGAGGTCGCTGCCGATGAGCTGCGTCCCGGTGATATCATCGAAATCGCCCCGGGTGCCCGCCTACCTGCCGATGCCCGCCTGCTCGATGAACTCGGTGCGTTTGACGAGAGCGCGCTGACCGGTGAGTCTATTCCGGTGGAACGCCGTCAGGGTGACAAGGTGCCAGCCGGCAGTCTGGCGGCGGATCGGGTGCTGCGTCTTGAAGTCGTCTCCGAACCCGGCAACAACGCCATCGACCGCATCCTGCACCTTATTGAAGAGGCCGAGAGCCAGCGCGCCCCCATCGAGCGCTTTATCGACCGCTTCAGCCGCTGGTACACCCCGGCCATGATGCTGGTCGCCCTGCTGGTGGTGCTGGTGCCGCCCCTTGCCTTCGGCCAGAGCTGGGACGAGTGGATCTATCGCGGGCTGGCGCTGCTGCTCATCGGCTGCCCCTGCGCGCTGGTCATCTCCACCCCGGCAGCGGTTACCTCGGCACTGGCCGCCGCCACCCGTCAGGGGGCGCTAATCAAGGGCGGGGCCGCGCTGGAGCGACTGGCCCATATCGACACCGTGGCGTTTGACAAGACCGGCACCCTGACCCTGGGCAAGCCGCAGCAGACCGAGCTGGTGAGCCTCAATGGCCAGCCGGAAACCGAACTGCTGGCGCTGGCGGCTGCCATCGAGCAGGGCTCCCACCACCCGCTGGCCCGCGCCGTGGTCGCCAACGCGACCGAACAGGGGCTGACGCTGGCGGAGGCCCGCGACCTGCGCGCCCTGCCGGGCATGGGCGTTGAGGGACGCATCAACGGTGAACTGTGGCAACTGCTGGCACCGAGCCGGGTGGCAGCCCTGAATATGGAACAGCAAACCCGGATTGCTTCGCTGGAGCGGCAGGGCAAGACCGTTGTGGTGCTCTGCCAGAGCAGCGATGCTCAGGCGTTGCCGGTTGCCCTGCTGGCGCTGCGGGATCAGATCCGGCCGGAGGCGGCGGCTGCGCTGCAAGAGCTCAACCGGCTCGGGCTCAACAGCATCATGCTGACCGGGGATAACCCCCGCGCTGCCGAGGCCATCGCCGGTGAACTCGGGATGGGCTGGCGCGCCGGTCTGCTGCCGGAGAACAAGGTAGAAGAGATCGCCAAGCTGGCCAGCACCCGGAAGGTTGCCATGATCGGCGATGGCATCAACGATGCCCCTGCCATGAAGCGGGCCAGTATCGGCATCGCCATGGGGGGCGGCACCGATGTGGCGCTGGAGACCGCCGATGCGGCGCTGACCCACAACCAGCTCGGTGGCATCGCCGCCATGATCCGGCTGTCGCGGGCGGCACTGGCCAATATTCACCAGAATATTGCGCTGGCGCTTGGGTTGAAGGCCATCTTTCTGGTCACCAGTCTGCTCGGCATCACCGGCCTGTGGATTGCAGTGCTGGCCGATACCGGCGCCACCGCGCTGGTGACTGCCAACGCCCTGCGCCTGCTACGCAAGCGCTAAGCCAGCCGATAGCATCTTGGTCACAAGCCGTCCCCAACCGGGACGGCTTTTCTCTGTCTCTCCTCCTGACAGCTGCAAAGAAAAAGCGCGCCTGCCGGTCGGCAGTCGCGCTTTGCTTACTCTCTCGGAGTTATCCCACCCTTGGCAAGGTGGAATTCAACCCGGGGGCGCCGAGCCATCCCCCAGACTCAATGGCTTGCTTACTTGACGCTGCACTCCTGAATGACGGCAGTACCCGCTTTGACACCAGCCGGGTCAACCTTCACCAGCACACTCCACAGCCCCTGCGGCAGGGTGATGCTGTTATTGGCACTGCCACCCTTGGAGAAGGCGAACGAATAGCCGGTTTCAGCGTTCACCGCGCCGCCACCGTTGAGCAGGTACTCCTTGCTCCAGTCCTCGTTGGCGACCTTGAACTCGGTGCTGCCGGCATAGTTGAACGCCGCCTGATAGATGGCGAGATCGCCGTCCATTCCCTTGTAGCTCAACTGGTACTGAGGTTGGGCATTCCAGCCTGAAAGCTCACCCTTGACGAACAGGTTGTAGCCGAGCGGATTGCCCGCCACCGTATCCAGCACCTTGCAGCTCTGCACCGGCTCGGTGAAGCTGACGCTCAGGGTCGGTTTGTCCTTGTTCATGGCGGTGAAGACAAACTTGTAGCTGCCTGCCTTGGCCAGATCGACACCGATATTGCCGGTTTCTCCCCCCTTGCAAAGGGTCAGCGGAGTGCCGACCACCAGCTTGTCACCGGCGTTGCAGCTGCCGTAGTTGACCGGCCCCCAGCTGGCGTCAGCGATCTTGACGTTGGTGGTACCCAGCTTGTCGGTGCTTACCTCGGTAGTGAACTCGTACATGAAGTTGCCACTGAAGGTCATCTGGTTGGTGTTGCCCCACTCATCGAGGAACCCCTTCAGATAAACATCGGTGTTGCCAAACGGTGGCAGGGTACTCAGGTCGGTCTTCTTACTGACCGGCAGACCCGCTCCCTGGGCGCCATTCTGCGGCTTGACGAACACAGCGGCAGACCAGGCCCCCAGCGTCAGCTGGCCGTTGTCATAGGCGGCGCCGCTGGCGATGCTGTCGACTGCGCGATGCTTGCTGCTAAGCACCATACCGCTCAGATCGATGGGCTGATCGTTGCCGTCACGGAAGTCGCCGATGCTCTGGCTCTGGTTGCTGGCGTTGATCATCACCACCAGGCCGTCGATGGCCGGATCCAGATCCGCCCCGGAACTGACGCCATCATCCACCGTCATGACGATAAGGCCGGGCACCTGATCCGGGCCGGTATTGCGGAAGTCGACCCGCTTGATCACCTCGGCGCCACTGCCCAGACGCAGCAGGCGGGAGGAGTTGCGCAGCTCCGCCAGCTCCTGATAGAAGCGCACCATCTGCGCCATCTCGGCCGAGCCCGGCTTGGCATGCTTGCCGAGCACCTGCTCGATCAGCGGATAGTTGTCGCCATCCTTGTCCTTGCGCGGCAACCCCTTGTCGAAGTTGTTGTCGCCCAGGGTGTAGTCGACCTTGTTGTACCAGTCGCCCGAGTCATAACTGTCCCGCTCCATGGATTTGGATCGCAGCAGCTCGACACCGGCGTGGGTGAAGGGAATGCCCTGACCCAGCATGGCAGTCGCCAACGAGACCCCCTGCATCCGCACCAGATCGGCTCCGGCAGGCGCCTTGTAGATCAGGTTGTCGAACAGGGTCTGGTTGTCGTGCTTATCGACGTAGTTCTGCACTTCCACCGGATCCTGGGCATAACCGGCGCTCTGACCGTTGTAGTCGATCTCGGCGCCTTTCTTCGGCATGCCATCCTTGTCGGTCAGCACGAACTCCTTGAGGTTGCCCGCCATGCCGAGCCGCACCAAATCGGACTGGTGCAAGGCCGTAGCCAGATCCACCTTGCTCATTTCGTTAGGATCGACGAAAGCACCGTTGCCAAAGCCCTGGGTCTTGCGAATGGTATCGCCGCCGTCGAACGGACTGCCGCCGCGCACCGCATCGCGCAAGCGGTCCGAGAAGGAGCCGATACCGGTACCGCCCAGATGCTTCTGGGTCGCCTGCACGAAGCGCTTGTCATCCTGCACTTCGCCGAAGTTCCACCCCTCGCCGTAGAAGTACATCTCAGGATTGACCTTCTTCACCGCGGCCAGCGCCTGAACCATCTGATCTTTCGGATGGTGGCCCATCAGGTCGAAGCGGAAGGCGTCGATCTTGTAGTCGCGCGCCCAGGTGACCAGAGAGTCATCCATCAGCTTGGCGAACATGGCGTGTTCCGGCGCCGTGTTGGAGCAGCAGGTGGAGTTCTCCACCGAGCCGGTCTCCGGATTGAGGCGCTGATAGTACCAGGGCACGATCTTGTCGAGCACCGACTTGGGACCGAGCCCGGATTCGTTGGTGTGGTTGTAGACCACGTCCATCACCACGTTCATGCCGATGTTCTGCTTGATGGCCTTGACCATCTCGCGGAACTCCAGAATACGTTTGGTCCCCTCAGCGTTGGTGGCGTAGGAGCCTTCCGGCGTGGTGTAGTGGTAGGGATCATAACCCCAGTTGAAGGAGTCGACGCCGCGCAGGTAACCGGAGAGCTCCTGCACCTGCGGATTATCCTTGCTGTCGCCCCCTTGCAGGTCGGCCAGCACATCTCCCACGGTCTGACCGCCACCGCAATAGCCGCCAAATTTGGATGTTTTCACATCCGGATTGACCTGACAGAGCTTGCTGAAGTCATCGCCGAGATTGGCTACCTTGGCCGGATCCTCGTTGACGGTAGCGATATCGAACACCGGCAGCAGGTGCAGGTGGCTGACGCCGCTTTTTGCCAGCGCTTTCAGATGGTTGACCGGTACAGAGTCGGGCTGGGTCAGACCGACAAACTTGCCGCGCTTCTCTTCATCGGTGGAGGCATCGTTACCGGTCAGGTCGCGAATATGGGCCTCATAGATGGTGATATCGGCGGGGTTCTGCTGGCTGTGGGGCGCCTTGAGGCTGTCCCACCCTTCCGGTTTCAGGGCCGGGTCGTCGAGATCCACTACCTGACTGAACTCGGAGTTCATCGCGAGGCTCAGGGAGTAGGGATCGGTCACCTCGTAGTGCTCAACCTTGCGGCTCAGCGGATGGTAGACCTCCATATCGTAGCGATAGAACTGGCCGATCAGCTCGCTGCCCCCTTCATAACCCCAGCTGCCGCTGGCGCTGTCAAAGGTCATCGCTACCTCGCCACTCTTCTGGTGGCTGGCGTTGTAGAGGGCCAGCTTGACCGACTTGGCGGTCGGCGCCCAGAGACGGAAGGTCACCCGGTTACCCTCCACCACGGCGCCATAGCTCAGCTTGGTCGCCTCTGGGGCATAGAGCGCATCGAGGGCGCCGGCGCTCTGCACCAGGGTGGCTCCTTGCAGGATACCATCGGCATCGGTGCCGATAGCCACCAGTTCCCCCTTGAGCAGGGGCTTGAGATCTTTACCGGCCGGCAGGGCAAAAGCGGCGGCATCCTTGAGATGCGGATATTTGGCCTGCTGCTCGGCGGTCAGAGTGGTCGCGGTCAGGCTGATATAGGGGAAATCGAACACCCCATCGGCATTAGCCTTGATGGTGCCCGAGTCGGTGTAATAGAGGCGAACGTGGGGCTTGTCTTTGCCCCCTTGCCAAATCAGGGTATTGCCATCGATCAGATGAGCGCTGGCCCCCGCTACGCCAAAGGCGGCGGTAAAGGCTTCGGCACGGCTGCCAAACAGCTCTTTTTTGCCAGCCACGATAGCCACGGTGCGATCCGGGTGCTCACTGAAGCTCAACTTCATATCGCTGCCGGTCAGGTTGGCCAGATCGCCGTTGCGAGCGATAAAGTTGATGCACCCTTCCACATTTTTGAGAGGAACGACCCAGGCCGGACCAAAGCTGTCGGCAGTGGCAGGTGTCTTGCTCTTGTCATCCCACCCGGTATTCAGGCCACTATCAGCGGTGGCGTTACAGGCATCGTTGTTCCACAGATGCAGGCTGTGGCTGTCAAACGGTGCCTTGGCCCCCTTGGCTGCCGACTGGGTATCCACCAATGCGATAACAACCTGGTTTTTATCGGCTTCCAGCAACTCTTTGGGGGGATCCATCTTGGGTAGACGGGCAACAGGGCCGTCCGTGGGCTCAGGGGTAGATGGGGACGAGCTGTTGTCATTACAGCCAGACAAAAGCGCGAGCAGTGAGGCTGTTACCAGCGCCACTTTGGTCTTTTTCATATCCATATTTTTATAATTCCCGCTGTAGTTAGTCTCGATAGTCGAGCACCTGGTCATTGCCAGGCGGTGCCATATTAATCAGCGGCAATCGATTCAAATGTGAGCGGAAGGGCAAAAAAACCATCCAGTTTCAACAAGATAACGTTTTCAGATTGAAACTTCGATCCGGCTCACAGACCTCGCGGCCATTTGGCCTCATATCTGGAAAATGGCAGTCACGGGGTCAGAAAAGCAATGTCTGATCAAGTGGATAGACAAGGAGTAAACAATGAAACGGATTGAAGAGCAGGCAAGACGACTCGATCAGGAGTATCAGGCGATCGGGCAGCTGTTCGACCAGTTCTGCCAGCAGGCTGGCGCCCTGGCCGAACAGTATCACTTCTTCAACTGGCCCGATTATGAAGACTCGCCCCCGCTGAGCCGCGCCTTCACCCTGCTGGGGGAACCCCGCGAACTGCGGCTGCGCTGCCAGCCCGGTGAGCGATCTGCCCTCAATGGCCTGATCCAGGTGGTCTCGGAGGATGGCACCATAGATGCCAGCCTCGGGTTTCGCGCAGATGGTCAGCTGCTGCTGGAGTCCGGCAAGCTGCTGGACAACCCGCCCGGACTGCTGCTCAAGCTGCTGCTCGGCGCTGTGTGGCAACACAAGCCCCAGGATGAAATCATCGGGCAGCCGCACTGAATCGGCCGAGTGTAGAACGCTTGTGCATACTACGTTCTCAGATAGGCAGATTCATCCAGCCCTATTACCAAATTAAGATAGTCATGTCATCAGGTATTGCCGCTTGCGTGAGCAAATATATAGCTAAAAGCAACAAAGAAAGGCCGAATGGAATCCCATTCGACCTCTTCTGATCAAAACGTTATGTTGATAAGGCTTCAATAAGCGCTCACACTCTCGGGATGCCCGAGGTCGGGAGGTCAGCAGATCTGTACGTCACGGCTGCGGTTCATCACAGCGCCTCGTCGTCACTCTCGCCGGTGCGGATGCGCACCGCTTGCAGCAAGTCGTAGACAAAAATCTTGCCGTCACCGATCTTGCCGGTATAGGCCGCCTTGCAGATCGCCTCGATCACCCCTTCCACGTTATCATCGGCGGTGGCAATCTCCAGCTTCACCTTGGGCAGGAAGTCGACCTGATACTCGGCTCCCCGGTATAATTCGGTGTGTCCCTTCTGGCGGCCAAATCCCTTGACCTCGGACACGGTCAGCCCTTCCACCCCCAGGTTGGCAATAGCCTCGCGGACATCGTCCAACTTGAACGGTTTGATAATCGCACTAATCAGCTTCATCTGGTTGCTCCCAATCCATGGTGTGTCATGAATCGGGTTTCAATTCTTATGCCAAGTATTTTTATTGTTTTATTTCATATAGATAGAGTTTAATGCCTGCGCCATTCGTCAGGCACATCCCCATAACCGGCCAGCACGCCCCATAATGAGGCACCATGCTGCAGCGGTCAGCGGGTATGCACCAAACAAGAGCAAAACAGCATGTTAGTTATCTCCAACAGCGTCACTATTCCCTGGCATGAGCTGCAATTTCAGACCATGCGGGCACAGGGCAACGGTGGACAGCACGTCAACAAGACCGACTCCGCCGTCTGGTTACGCTTCGATTACCGCAACTCTCCCAGCCTGACACCCCTCTACAAGGAGGGTCTCGACAAGCTGAGCGACAGCCGGGTACACGACGGCTTTATCCTGATCCGGGTCGAGAGCCATCGCAGCCAGGACATGAACCGCAAGGAGGCGATGAGCCGTCTGGTGGAGTTGCTGAAGAAAGCAGCCTGGCGCCCCAAGGCTCGTCATGCCACCAAGCCGACCCGCAGCTCCCAGCGCAAACGGGTCGATGCCAAAAAGCGCAAGGGGGATATCAAGTCCGCCCGCGGCAAACCGGTTCTGGACTGAGCCACCCCCCAGCCCCAAAGGATGTCAGCCGATGAGATACAGTTTTTGCGACAGCGCCCGCGGCCCGCTGCTGGTCGCCATCGATCAGGATGGCCTGCGCCACGTGGAGTTCATGCACGGGGAGCGCCCCGTCATGCCGCAGGATGACTGGCAACGGGATGACAAGGCACTGGCCCCCTATCTTGCCCAGTTCACCGCCTATTTCGCCGGAAAATTGCAGCAGTTCGATCTTCCCATGGCAGCGAAGGGCACCCCGTTCCAGCAAACGGTGTGGAACGCTTTGTGTGATATCCCCTATGGCGAGACCGTGAGCTATCTCGAGATTGCCCAGGCTATCGGCAATCCCAAGGCAGTGCGGGCGGTGGGTGCTGCCAACGGCCGCAATCCGCTGAGCATCATAGTGCCCTGCCATCGGGTGATCGGACGCAGCGGCGAGCTGACCGGCTATGCTGGCGGCATTCCCATCAAGCGCTGGTTGCTGGCTCTGGAACAGACTGGCACAACATTCGAGCTGGCCCCATGACACGATGACCGCCCCGGAGAGGAACGGGACAATATGGTGGCCAAAATGAAAAGGCTTTCAGCCAGTGGCCACGCTTTGCTGACAAGATGAACAGAAAATGAAGAATCGCCTCAGAACTACTTCAGATTGAGCTTGGCATGATGGCTCCATACTTGAATGGCACGGCTCATTCGCTGATTCAAGTAGCACCCATGTGACGCTTCCAATCTGTCTTTTTCCCCGCGCCTCCTCTGAGGCGCTTTTTTTGTGCCGACACAACAGGCCACCACCCAAGCTGAATGGCCTGAACGCCACAAAATCTGCACCAGCCCAAAAACCCAGAGGCGAAGGATCATCCTTCGCCTCTGACGTAACAGCTGGCTACTCGCTCTGGGGCAGGAACTGCAGCTCCGGCGCCGAGGAGGTCAGCACATCGGCGCAATAATCCCAGGTCGAGATGCGATAGTGCTGCAGATCTTCATCCAGATGCAGACCGTCCGACTCCTGATGGAACCAGCTGGCAAAACGGGATGGGGTGATGAGCTGGATCTGCTCTTCGATGGCGTGACTATCCTTCCCCTCGGCCAGATCGCAATCCTCGATGACCCGCAGGGCATAGATATGGCGAAAATAGACCCGGCAGAGGATTTGCGGGGGCAGATCGATGCTGCGTGCCCGACCCAGCATGATGGTCAGGGAGTCGCTCCAGAGATCCTGATGCAGCTCGGCAACGACCAGCCCAGGTGGGAGCTGGCGGGACGGAGCCCAAGGGACGGCAACCTGCCGAATGGCATTTTTCTGTTCCATATTCACCTCACGACGACTCGCTCCCTGTCTTGAGTCTATCTGAACCACATAGTCCCGGTGAAGGCAATCGATAGACAATAAAAACGGCAATAAAAAAGCCGACGTATCAAACGTCGGCGAATAAAAAGTGCTTACAACAGAGGATTCACATATTCAGACCCGTGGGTCGAAAGATTGGTTCCCTCTTTTTGTAATTAATTTTCGGCGCGTTTAAACATCAGGGTATTGGCGTCCGACTCTTCCGGCACGAAGTAGTAGCCCTCGGCGTTGAAACCGGTCAGCTGCTCCACCTCGGTCAGACGGTACTTGATGATGTGGCGAGCCATCATGCCGCGCGCCTTCTTGGCGTAGAAGCTGATGATCTTGAACTGGCCGTTCTTCTCGTCCTTGAAAACAGGGGTGACGATCCTGCCCTTCAGGGCTTTTGCTCGTACCGACTTGAAATACTCGTCGGAGGCCAGATTGATCAGCACTTCATCCCCCTGCGCTGCCAGCGCGTCGTTGAGATGGTGAGTGATCACCTCCCCCCAGAACTGGTAAAGATCCTTGCCACGACTATTGTCGAGCTTGGTCCCCATCTCCAGTCGATAGGGCATCATCAGGTCGAGGGGACGCAACACGCCATAGAGGCCTGAGAGCATCCGCAGGTGTGCCTGAGCGAAATCAAAATCAGCCTCGCTGAAATCCTCTACCGCCAAACCGGTGTAGACATCCCCCTTGAAGGCCAGCAGCGCCTGACGGGCATTGGCGGGGGTGAAATCTGGCTGCCACTCGGCAAAACGGGCGGCATTGAGACCGGCCAGCTTGTCGCTGATCTTCATCAGTGTGGCGATCTGGTCCGGGCTCAGTTGGCGGGCCCGGCTAATCAGTTCGGCGGAGTGATCCAGCAACTCGGGTTGGGTGAAACGGGGTGTCACCAGCGGTGACTCGTAATCCAGCGTCTTGGCCGGGGAAACCACAATCAGCATAACGTTCCTTTATGGCGAGGGGCCGAACGGCAGAGCGGCCCCATGATTCATTCATCCAGCGTCACATTGTCCAGCGTACCGGTGCCGAGCCGCTCGCGGCCGGAGAGCTTGATCAGCAGTCGCAGGTCGTTGGCCGAGTCGGCGTGGGCGAGTGCCTCACTGTAGCCAATCTGGCCGGCGCAGAACAGGCTGAAAAGCGCCTGATCGAAGGTCTGCATACCCAGCTCGGTCGATTTGGTCATCACCTCCTTGAGGCGATGCATCTCTCCCTTGCGGATAATGTCGGTGATGAGCGGGGTATTGAGCAGGATCTCGAACGCGGCGCAGCGCCGCTTGCCATCCATACTCGGCACCAGCTGCTGGGCAACGATGGCCTTGAGGTTGAAAGAGAGATCGAACAGGAACTGGCGGTGTTTGTCTTGCGGCACCAGATGGAGGATGCGATCCAGCGCCTGGTTGGCGTTGTTGGCATGCAAAGTGGCGAGACAGAGATGGCCAGTCTCGGCGAACTGAAGGGCAAACTCCATGGTCTCCTGACTGCGGATCTCACCGATCAGGATCACGTCCGGCGCCTGACGCAGCGAACTTTTCAGCGCCACATCGAACGACTCGGTGTCGATCCCCACCTCTCGCTGGGTCACCAGACTGCGACCATGCTGATGGACGAACTCCACCGGATCTTCCACCGTCAGAATGTGACCATCGGCATGCTGGTTGCGATAGCCGATCATCGCCGCCTGGGTGGTCGATTTGCCCGCCCCGGTGGCGCCGACAAACAGCACCAGCCCCCGCTTGGCCATCGCCACCTCTTGCAGGATCTTGGGTAGCTGCAGATCTTCAAAGGTGGGAATGCGGGTCTCGATACGCCGCACCACCATACCGGGCAGCTCCTGCTGCCAGAAGGCGCTGACCCGAAAACGACCAAGCGCCTCGCGATAGATCGCGTAGTTGGCCTCCTTGGTGCGGATATAGCGCTCGAAGTGATCGCTGCTGAGGGTATCCCTGACCAGCGTCAGCGCCCCCTTCTTGTCGAGCGCTTCCCCCCCCAGCGACACCAGATGGCCATTCACCTTGAGAGTGGGCGGCGAGCCCACCGTCACAAACAGATCCGATCCCTTTCGCTCGACCAGCTCGTTCAGCAGATCATCCAGATTTATCATCTATCCCTCCCTGGGTGCGAGTCGCTTAAATGCTGTTGGGATCGACGGCCTTGGCCTTGGCATCGAGGGATGCCACCACGCCGCGGCTCACCAGCTGCTTAAGGCTCTGATCCATGGTCTGCATGCCGTGGGTCATCCCGGTCTGGATCACCGAGTAGAGCTGGGCAATCTTGTCCTCCCGGATCAGGTTACGCACCGCCGGAATGCCCATCATGATCTCGTGGGCCGCCACCCGGCCGCCGCCAATGCGCTTGAGCAGGGTCTGGGAGATGACCGCCCGCAGGGATTCGGAGAGCATGGAGCGCACCATGTCCTTCTCCGCACCGGGGAAGACGTCGATGATACGGTCGATGGTCTTGGCCGCCGACGAGGTGTGCAGGGTGCCAAACACCAGATGGCCGGTTTCGGCGGCGGTCATGGCCAGACGGATGGTCTCCAGGTCGCGCATCTCGCCCACCAGAATGATGTCCGGGTCTTCCCGCAGTGCCGAGCGCAGGGCGTTGCTGAAGCTCTTGGTATCTCGATGTACTTCCCGCTGGTTCACCAGACAGCGCTTGTTCTCGTGGACGAATTCGATGGGATCCTCGATGGTGAGGATGTGGTGATGGAAGTTCTCGTTGATGTAGTTGACCATGGCCGCCAAAGTGGTCGACTTACCCGAGCCGGTCGGGCCGGTCACCAACACCAGACCACGCGGGAACTCGGCGATCTTGCGGAAGATCTCCGGCGCATCGAGATCCTCGAGGCTCAGCACAGTGCTGGGGATGGTACGAAATACCGCGCCCGAACCGCGCGCCTGCTGGAAGGCATTGACCCGGAAACGGGCCAGATTGGGCACCTCGAACGAGAAGTCGACCTCGAAGTTCTCCTCCAGCTCCTTGCGCTGATGGTCGTTCATGATGTCGTAAATGAGGGCATGCACTTCCCGGTGTTCCAGGGCGGGCAAATTGATCTTGCGAACCTCACCATCAACCCTGATCATCGGGGGAACCCCGGCCGAGAGGTGTAGATCCGAGGCTTTATGCTTTACACTGAAAGCCAATAACTCTGTGATATCCATAGACTTGTCATTCTCCCATCACAAGATCACTAACGAAATATGAACCAGATTGCCCAGCACCTGTTTCAGGTAAAGGAACGTATTGCCCAGGCCGCCGAACGGGCGAGCCGCAACTTGCAGCAGATCCGCCTGCTGGCCGTGAGCAAGACCAAGCCGGTCGAGGCCATCATGGCTGCCCATGCCGCAGGTCAGCGCTGCTTTGGCGAATCCTACGCTCAGGAAGCAGCGGCCAAGATCGATACCTTGCGCCAGCAGCCGGAATATAGCGACATAGAGTGGCACTTTATCGGCCCTTTGCAATCGAACAAATCCAAACTGGTCGCTGAACGATTTGACTGGGTGCAGAGCGTGGATCGGGACAAGCTGATCGACCGCCTCAACAACCAGCGCCCAACTACAATGGCACCGCTAAATGTTTGTCTGCAAATCAATATTAGCGGAGAGAGCAGCAAATCCGGAACGTCGGAACAAGAGATTTTCCGCCTTGCCGAGCTGGTTTCCCAAAGTGAACGACTGGTGCTGCGGGGACTGATGGCCATTCCCGCGCACACCAGTGACGAGAGCGTACTGGCCGCCCAAATGACCCGTATGCAGACTCTGTTCACCGAGCTTGCGCGACAATACCCCACGGTGGATACCCTCTCGATGGGGATGACCGAGGATCTTGAACTGGCGGTCGCCCACGGCAGCACCATGGTGCGGGTCGGCACAGCCATCTTCGGCGCCCGTGACTACTCATAGGCAAGGCCAGCGGATAACCCATACGTCCGCCTCTTGCCGCGACTTCATCAACAGGAGCGTTTGATGGAACACCAAATTCTGGCGTCTGGTGGTGCAGGCGGCACCCACCCCGCCGCGACCCCATGTGCTACAGGAGCATCTGATGCAGCATAGAACGCTGGCCTTTATCGGCGCGGGCAACATGAGCCGCAGTATCATCGCCGGACTGGTCAAGGCGGGTTATCCCGCCGGGCAGATCACTGCTGCCAACCCGAGCCAGCCCAAGCTGGAGGCGCTGGCGAGGGAACATGGCATTCGCATCACCCAGAGTAATGCCGAGGCAGCCCGAGGCGCCGAAGTGATCGTGCTGGCGGTCAAACCGCAGCTGATGGCCGGCATGCTGGCAGCACTGGTTGAAGAGCTGGGATCCCTTGAGGGCAAGCTGCTCATCTCCATCGCGGCTGGTATCAAGGTGGTGCGCCTTGGCGAGATGGCCGGTGGCCATGACCGCATCATCCGCACTATGCCCAATACCCCTGCCCTGCTGGGTCTGGGCATGACCGGCCTCTATGCACCCGAACATATTGCCGCCGCGGATCGCGACTTTGCCGAGCTGATGATGCAGGCGGTCGGCAAGACCCTCTGGGTGGAGCAGGAGTCCGGCATCAACGGCGTCATCGCCGCAGCGGGCAGTGCCCCGGCCTACTTCTTCCTCTTTATGCAGGCGATCGCCGAAGAGGCGGAGGCGATGGGTTTCTCGCCCGATCAGGCACGCCTGCTGGTGCAGCAGACCGCGCTGGGCGCAGCCGCCATGGTGGAGCAAAACCCGGAGCTGGCGCTGCAGACCCTGCGTGAGCAGGTGACCAGCAAGGGCGGCACCACAGCCGAAGCCATCAAGACATTCCAGCAGCAGGGGCTGATGCCGCTGACTGCGCAAGCCATGCAGGCGGCCGTTGCTCGCGCCACCGAAATGGAAACCCTCTTCTAACAGGAGCCCAGATGAACACTGCTTACTTTCTGATTAACACCGTTTTCGATCTCTACCTGATGGTGATCCTGCTGCGCGTCTGGCTGCAGTGGGCCCGTGCCGACTTCTACAACCCGATGAGCCAGATGGTGGTCAAGCTGACCAATCCGCTGGTGATCCCACTGCGCCGCGTTATCCCGGGCTTTGGCGGCATCGATCTCGCCTCCGTGGTGCTGGCGCTGGCCATCGCCTTCGCCAAGCTGGCCCTGCTCAAGAGCATGAACGTACTGCTGGCGGACTGGCTCAGCATCAGCCTGTTTGCCGCGCTGACCGTGCTGAAAAAAGCGGGCTCGATGATCTTCTGGGTACTGCTGATACGCGCCATCCTGAGCTGGGTCAGCCAGGGCCGCAACCCCATCGAATACGTGATGCATCAGCTGACCGAGCCGTTCCTCGCCCCTATTCGTCGCGTACTGCCGGCACTGGGCGGACTGGATCTCTCGGTGCTGGTCGCCTTTATCGGCCTGCAAGCCATCAACTACCTGCTGGGTGACCTGTTCGGCCAGCTGTGGTGGATGATTTGATGCCTGCCGTCCTGCAACAAGGGGATGAACTGGTATTGCATCTGGTGATCCAGCCCAAGGCGAGTCGGGATCAGATCATCGGATTGCATGGCGAAGAGCTGAAAGTGGCCATCACGGCGCCGCCGGTTGATGGCCAGGCCAACAGCCATCTGATCAAGTTTCTGGCCAAGCAGTTCAAGGTGGCCAAGGGACAGATCACCATAGTGCGGGGCGAGCTGGGGCGACACAAAACCGTCGCCATCGACAGCCCCAAACAGTTGCCGCAAGAAGTGAGTGCACTGCTGAATGACACGCAAGGCTGAATGAATCGGCCTGCGCCAACCGTAGATATGAGAGGGATGACAGATGAAAACAGCCTGGATGAGTGGCCTGCTGGCACTGCTGATGACCCTGCCGCTCAAGGCAGAACAGATGAAGGAGCTGGGGCCCTGGCTGGTGCACTACAACGCCTTCAACTCCAGCTTCCTCACACCAGAGGTCGCCAAGGCGTATGGACTGGAGCGCAGCCGCTACAACGCCATCATCAATATCGCGGTACAGGACAAGCAGAAAGTGGCGCAAGCCGTGGGGATCACCGGCGAGGCCAAGAACCTGACCGGCACCATCCGCACCCTGAACTTTCAGGAGGTAAAAGAGGGCGATGCCATCTACTATCTGGCAACCCTCCCCTACCGCAACGAAGATACCTATCAGTTCACCCTGAAGATCATGGGCGGTGGGCAGCAACAGAACCTCAGCTTCCAGCAGACCTTCTACGTAGACTGAGCACCAACAAGAAGCCCCGAACAAGGTCGGGGCTTCATTTTATCCATATGACAAGGGCGCCATCAGGGCGCCCTTGTTACATCTATTCCGTACCGCAGCGGTTACAGGGCGAGGAACAGACCGGCCAGACAGGCGCTCATCAGGTTCGCCAGCACGCCGGAGAGAATGGCGCGCATGCCGTAACGGGCGATGAAGGATTTGCGCTCCGGCACCATGGAACCCAGACCGCCGATCAGGATCGCCATGGAGGAGATGTTGGCAAAGCCGCACAGGGCGAAGGTCACGATGGCCTTGCTCGACTCGCTCAGGGTCTGATCCTGCACCAGACCGATAAAGGCGACAAACTCGTTGACCACGATCTTGGTACCGATCAGAGCGCCAGCGGCTTGCGCCTGATCCCAGGGTACCCCGATCAGCCAGGATACGGGGGCAAACAGCCAGCCCAGAATGATCTGGAAGCTCAGATCCAGCCCCACCAGACCGCCAGCCCAGCCGAGCAGACCATTGAGCATGGCGATCACGCCAACGAAGGCCAGCAGGGTGGCACCGACCGCCACCGCAATATTGAGGCCGGACATGGCGCCATCGGCCGCCGCTTCAATCACGTTGGTAGCGCGGGGGATCTCCACATCCTGATGGTGATCGACCTCTTCAGCTCCCGGCGGCACCAGGATTTTGGCCATCGCCAGACCGGCAGGGGCCGACATGAAGGCGGCAGCGATCAGGTATTTCAACTCAACCCCGAGGCTGGCATAGCCCACCAGGGTGCCACCGGCGACGGAAGCGAGACCACAGCTCATCACCGCGAAGAACTGGGAATCGGACATCTTGGAGAGGTAGGGTTTGACCACCAGCGGCGCTTCCACCATGCCGACGAAGATGTTGGCGGTCGCGGAGAGGCTCTCGGCGCGGCCGGTGCCCAGCAATTTCTGCAAGCCACCACCCAGCAGGGCGATCACCCGAGGCATGATGCCGATGTGGTAGAGGATGGCGATCACCGCGGAGAAGAAGATGATGACCGGCAACACGTTGAAGGCAAAGATGAAGCCCAGCTTGAACTTGGCCAGATCGCCGAACAGGAAGGCGATCCCCTCCTGACCATAACCAATCACGCTGCTTACGCTCTCGCTGACCCCGTTCAGCACGTGCTGACCGGCAGGCAACCAGAGCACCAAACCGGCAAACATGATTTGCAAGCAGAGGGCAAGACCAACTGTTCGCAACGGGATACGACGACGATTATCAGAGCAGATGACGGCAAGCGCCAGGATACTCAGGATGCCGAGCAGGGCAATCATAGGGACTCCATCAGGTGGGGCAAAAGATGGGCGCGGATTCTGCGCCTCTCACCCCGTCACTGCAAGTCCGCTTGGTTACAAGCCTGTTAGAAAAAACGTTTGCACGATATCGGTTGCGCCAACTGGCTGATTTGGTTCGATTTTAGTATCAGGAGAAATCGAGAGTTCTTATATGGAAACAATTATTCCTCACCGCCGGACAATTTACCCCCGAGCCAGGGGACCAGTCGCTGCTCCCAATAGGGTTCGGGGCCAAAGCGGGCCTTGAGGAAATCGATGAAGAGACGGATCTTGGGATCCAGATGTTCACGCCGGGCATAAACGGCGTGTACCGCCATCTGCTGGTTCGGTCGCCACCCGGGCAACACCGGGATCAGCTTGCCGCTCTGTAACTCCTTGTCCAGCAAGTAGTTGGCGATATAGGCGATGCCGAGCCCGGCTAGTGCCGCATCCCGCACCGCTTCCGCCATATCCACCCGATAGTTGCCCGCTACCTGCACCGTCTGGCGCTCCTTGCCCTGGCGAAACGACCACTGGTGATAGCGCCGCTCCCGACTCTGGTAAGTGATGCAGTTGTGCTGGGCCAGATCCTTGGGATGAAGTGGCGTGCCGTGGCTCAGCAGGTAATCCGGCGAAGCCGCCACTACGAAGCCGATGTCGGCCAGCCGCTGTCCCACCAGCCCTTCCGGCTTGTCCTCATAGGTGGTGAGCCAGAGATCCAGCCCCTCATCCACCAGATTGGTTCTATGGTCGAACAGCGAGACCTCCAGCTCCAGCTCGGGATAGCGATCCTGAAACGCCTTGAGATGAGGAATGACGTGCAGACGACCAAATGATTGGCCCACCCCGAGATGGAGCACGCCACTCACCTTGCCACGCCGCTCGGCGATCATGGAGTCCGCCTCCTGCGCCACCGCCACGAGCGCATGACAGTGACGGGCATACTCCTGACCCAACTCGGTCAGGACGAAACGGCGGGTGGTGCGCTGGACCAGCTGGGCACCAAGGGTGGTCTCCAGCAGCGCCAGCTGCTTGCTGATATGGGATTTGGAGACCCCGAGACGACGAGCGGCGGCAGAGATCCCCTGCTCGCGCACCAGCGCATCGAAGATCACCATTTGAGGAAGACGTTGCAGCACAAGATAACCGGATTGAGTGGCGGGAGCCCATTATTCCAGAGCCGCCCGCCAAGGGGTAGAGTCAGAGCCCCAGCGCCCGGGTGATCTGCAGTTTGAGGGGGTCGTCAGCCGGATTCTGGTTGGCGCCGTAGCTGGCGATCAGCTTGCCATCGCGCCCCACCAGATACTTGTGGAAGTTCCAATTCGGCTCATCCCCATCAGCGGCCGCCGCCAGCCCCTTGAACAGTGGCACTGCATCGGAGCCCCGCACCGCCACTCGATTGAACATCGGGAAGGTGACGCCATAGTCACGGCGACACACCTCGGCGGTCTTGGTCTCGTTGCCCGCCTCCTGCCAGAAGTCGTTGGAGGGGAAGCCCAGAATAATCAGCCCTTTATCCTTGTAGCTCTGGTAGAGCTTCTCCAGATCGCGGAACTGGCCGCTGTAGCCGCAGTAGGAGGCGGTATTGACTACCAGCACCACCTTGCCCTCGGTCAGCTGACAGAGGTTATGGCGCTGAGAGTTGTTTAGCTCCCGCATCTCCACATTGAAATAATCGGGGCACGCCGCAGAGGCCGCGCCAGCCCCCAATAACAGCAACAGAGTGAACCATTTCATCGCCAAGACTCCTTTTGTTTTGTCCATCATACGCGGTTACCAGAGCCGCAGTTCACTCTCAATGCAGGGGAATGCCGGTCAGCCAGCCGTGGCCCCAGAACACCAGCAGCGCGGTGGCAACCAGGCCCGCCCCGACGCTGATGCCGGTGCCCGTCCAGTTGGCCGCCGGACGGGGATATCGCTGCCAGTCCCGCACCGAAATCCAGACCATGCTCACCAGCGCCCACAGCCCGATGCCGCCAAACAGCACCAGAGAGCGCGCCTCGCTGTTGACCAGCAGATGGGCCACCGCCCAGAGCAGGGTACCGAGCAGTTGGGGATGCACCAGCCAACGGCGCAGATGGTTGGGCCCCTGGCCGGAGAAGAAGAGGATCAGCGCAAAGGGCATCATCACCGTCATGGTCATCGGCCCCCACTCCGGCAGGAAGTAGAGCGGCAGTGAGCTGGCCGAGCGCCAACCGGCGATGATGCAGGCGATGGCGATAAACACCAGCAGGGAGAAGAGCCCCTTGTAGCGATTCTCACCCAGCCGCTCGCGCAGCCGCGCCCGATGGGCCACCGCAAAACAGGGGTAGAGATGGATCAGGGTAAACAGCGCAACCCCCAGGGTCAGCAGGAACATGAGTCTCTCCTTGTACTTGGTACGACCACTATGCCGTAAAGGGAGATGTGCGCCTATCAAAACCGCGCTGACCCATGGAGTCAAAAGTGTGGCAAGACAAAGGAACGGAAAGAAAAGAGCCGATCACGATGGATCGGCAAATAAGTGCCAGGGCAGCCAGACATCTCGCGGGATGGGAGATGCCCCATACGGGAATATTGGGTGGCCGATGGCGCCCATCGGCCGAACCGAATCAACCCTTGAGCTGATAGAGCGCCGCTACGTTGCGCGCAGTCAGCTGAATATTGGTGCTGGCGCTCTCCAGCGCCTCCGGCAGAGACATGGCGCGGTTGACCACGGCGAATACCGCGTCCAGCCCGTGATCGTGTACCACACCGCAATCGTCGGTCAGGCAACCGGAGATACCGATCACCGGCTTGCCGAACTGCTTGGCGCAACGTGCGACACCGATTGGCGTCTTGCCGTGGATGGTCTGGCTGTCGATGCGCCCTTCGCCGGTGATGACCAGATCCGCATCGGCCACTTCCTCGGCCAGTTTCAGGGCTTCGATGACGATCTGGATACCGGGCTTGAGCTCGGCACCAAGCAGACCGACCAGTGTGGCCCCCATGCCACCGGCGGCACCCGCCCCCGGAATATCCTTCACCTGCTTGCCAAGGGCCTGCTCGATGCAGTCGGCATAACGGGAGAGGTTGGCATCGAGTTGCGCCACCATCTCGGGGGTCGCTCCCTTCTGCGGGCCAAACACCGCGGAGGCGCCTTTCGGGCCGCAGAGCGGGTTGTTCACGTCACATGCCACCTCGATAACCAGCTCACCCAGACGCGGATCCAGACCGCTCAGGTCGATGATCGCGAGCTCACTGAGACCTGCGCCACCCAGCTCGATGGCAGAGCCATCGGCTTTGAGCAACTTGCCGCCTAGCGCCTGGATCATGCCGGCACCGCCGTCATTGGTGGCGCTGCCGCCGATACCGAGGATCAGGTGCTTCACCCCCATCTCCAGCGCGGCCAGGATCAGCTCACCGGTACCGAAGCTGGAGGTGAGCAGCGGATTGCGCTGCTCGGGCGCCACCAGATGGATGCCGGAGGCGGCGGCCATCTCGATGACGGCGCGCTCGCCATCACCCAGCAGGCCGACGAAGCCCTGCACCTTGTTACCTAGGGGCGCGGTCACTTCGACCGGCAGGATGCGGCCACCGGTGGCATCGACCAGCGATTGCACTGTGCCTTCACCACCATCGGCCATCGGCAATTTGACGTAGGTGGCGTTCGGCAGTACCTGCTTGAAACCGGCCTCGATGGCATCAGCCACCGCCATGGCGCTCAGACTCTCCTTGAATGAATCGGGGGCAATAACAATTTTCATATCAATTCCTTAGGCGAGGCCAAACACGCCAAACATCAGGGTGGAGACAGTGGCAATGGTCAGACCGACTGCAGTTTCGTAAGGGATAAGTTTCAGGCGCTCACCCACCCCCATGTGGACGCTGCCACCGGTGGCATGGAAAAAAGAGCCGTGGGGCATGTGGTCAAACACTGTGGCACCGGCATGGATCATGGCTGCTCCGGCCAGACTGCTGATCCCCAGTTCAATCAGGGTGGAGCTGAATACGTTGGAGGCCACCACGGTACCGGCGGTGGTCGAGGCGGTCGCCAGCGACATCAGGGCACCGGAGATGGGCGCCAGCAGGTAAGAAGGCAGACCGGAGGCGGTCAGGCCGCTGATCAGCACATCTTTCAGGCCGGAGTTGGCGATGATGCCCGCCAGGGTACCGGTACCCAGCAGCATGATGGCAACCGGCGCCATGCGGGCGAGGCCGGAGACCGCAAACTGGTTCACCTTGCTGAATTTCCCCATCATCAGGGCGCCGACCAGACCACCGAGGGGCAGCGCAATCAGCGGATCCACCACGATACCAGCGACCGGCCGCAGGGCCAGCAGCAGGATGGCGACCAGAGGCGCGCTGATGGCGGCGGCAAAGCCCGGCAGTTTGGTGCCCTCGAAGCTCACCACCTCGTCGGCGGCAACCTTGCTGCCCTTGTTGTTCAGCCGCTTGGCCAGCCAGTAGGCCATCACCAGACCGAACAGACCCGGAATGATGCCCGCCGCCATCACAGAGGTGAGGGGCAGATGGAAGGCATCAGCCGCGGCAATAGCGTTGGGGTTGGGGGACATGACGTTGCCCGCCTTGCCACCGCCGATCATCGCCAGCAGGATGGCCGCCTTGGAGAGATCGGCACGGCGGGCGATGGCCAGCGCGATGGGCGCCACCGTGATAACGGCCACATCCACGAATACGCCGACCGCGGTCAGGATCAGGGTCGCCAGCGCCAGTGCCAGCAGGGCGCGGGTTTCACCCAGCTTCTTGACGATAGTCTCGGCGATAGTGGTGGCCGCACCCGATTCGATCAGCACGCCCGCCAGTACACCGGCCGCCAGGATCCGCATCACAGCTGTGGTGATCCCCTGGGCACCGCCGATCATCAGGGCAACGGTCTGGGTCAGATCGGCACCGCCAATCAGGCCACCGGCCAGTGCACCCACGATCATGCCGTAAGCGGGCGGCACCTTTTTCAAAATGAGGATGATGGCGATGGAGAGCGCCGCGATGGCGCCAAGGGCTGTAACCGGGATCATGACGGACACCTTCAATGGGAGTGAATGGCCGCCATTATGGAGATCTGCAATCAGAATGCTTTGGCTGAATAGCCAAAAAACGTGTCATGCAAAAGTAGTTTTTTGTCTAATTTTACAATCACAAGTCGAGATTAAGGCCGAGATAGAGCAAAAATTTGTCGTCTAACTTGTTGAAATTCAACCCGGTTATCTGCTCTATCCGCCCCAGCCGATAGCGCAGGGTATTGGGGTGAATGAACAGGGCTTCGGCACAGCGATGCAGATCACAATCCTGCAAGAAATAGTGGCGCAGGGTCTTCTGCAGCGCCCCTTTGCCATCTTCCCGGGCCAGTTTTTGCAGCGGTGCGCGCAGCTGATCCGCCTGCCAGGAGTCCGCCAGACTGCCGAGCAGCACCGGCAAACGGTAGTCCTCAAAGAAGTAGACCTGTTTGCGCGGTGCCTGCCGCATGCCACGGCGCAGGGTATCTCGCGCCGTCTGGTAAGAGCGCGCCAGCCCGTCGATCCCGGCGAAGTAATCGCCCACCGCGATATGCACCTTGAAGTGGGGAATGCGCGCCAGCAACTGCTTGATCCGGCTGCGCTCCTGCGCCGATTGCCAGACGCCCTCACTCAATTGCGCCGGTTTGAGCACCACTATCTCGTCGAGCCCGTTGATGGCGACCAGATTGTCCCGCTCCGGGTTCTCCAGCTGATGGACCAGCTCCCGCAGACGAGCCGGATCGGCCTCTTCCAGGGCCAGCACGGCCACCACCCGAGGCTGGGCCAACTCCAGCCCGAGAAAACGGGCCGCCTGCTGCAATTGATCGACTCGCCCCTCGCCCCGAATGAGTTGCAACACCAGCTCCTCCTTGTGGCGCTTGTCCCACTGCAACTGCTCGGTGAGCGCCGCCTGCTCCAGGATCAGCTCTGCCGTCATTCGCACCAGCTCGGCGTAAGCACGAACTTCCTCCGGATCGCCAGAGATGCCGATCACTCCGATCAGCTCCCCCTGATAGGAGATGGGTAAATTGATGCCGGGTCGCACCCCTTTGAGCTGCAAGGCTGTCGCTTCGCTGATCTCCACCACCCGGTTTTCGGTGAGCGCCAGCACGGCCCCTTCGTGGCGCTGATGGATCCGTTCCGGATTGCCGGACGCAATGATGAGGCCATGTTCGTCCATCACGTTGACCGAGAACGACAGGATCTTCATCGCCCGTGCGACGATCTGGCGGGCAAGGTTATCGTTTAGCTGCATAACATCTCCGGACAAGGAACTGATCTGAGAGCGCCACTACGGGCCGATTCAGGGCACATGGGCGCAAAGATGCCACATCATCAAGACAAGCGAGAGGGGGATCGCTAGAATAGGCCACTTTACCCGATGTGTGCCCCGCCATGGAGCAGGAATTGCATGCTTGCACCCGCCTGCCCGTGATGGCCCATCCCTCCGATCTGGACTGTGCTATGGATTATGAATTTCGCCGCGACCCGTTTGGTGGCTATCGCGCCCGGTTCTCCATGGGCCATGAAGCCATCGGTCAGTGGCTGATCGACGAGGTTGGCAAGGATGAGGAGAAGCTCGACGAGCTCTTCTCCATCATTGATCAGCTATCCAACCGCACCCGAGTCGAATACCGGCTCAACGGCGGTGACTACTCCCTGCTGCTGACCCATGAAGAGGCGGAGGTGAAAGCCAACGCCCTCAATATCGAGCTGGGTGAGGATCTTGACGATCTCGCCTACTACGATGATGAACAGCTGGCCATGTGCGGGCTGGAAGATTTTGCCCAGGTGCTCGGCTCCTGGCGCGCCTTTATCCGTAACGAGGATATGGGCTGATTGACCCAATGTCGGGCAAATGTGCCCTTTTGCCTAACTCAACAGGATTGACTATGTCTATTTACGATTTTGATGACGAACTGCCGGAAGACGAAGAACAGGAATCAACCAAGAAAGCGGCTGCACCTGCCAAGAAGAAAGGCAAGCAGGTGATGAACACTCAGGTCAACCTGAGCCCGCGCGATGCCAGCCGCCTGAACGGCATGCACGTTGAAGCAATCGCCACACTGGACGACGTCAGCCTGCCGAAGAACGTCATCTTCAAGGCTGGCCTGATCGCCCTGGGCGAACTGGAAGCCGGCAAGCGCGCCGATATCATCGCCCGCGTCATCGCCGAATCAGGCCGCTAATCGCCCCTGAAGGTATAAAGAAAGCCGGAGCCACTGCTCCGGCTTTTTGTTTTCCGGCCGTGCACTCTCAACGGCAATCGATCCCCTTTCCGGCTCGGGAGATCAGTTGGTCATAGCGACCATCGGCACGGGCGGCAGCCAGGGCATGATTGAAGCGCTCAAGCAGGCTGGCGGCCTCCGGGTACTGCCGTGAAATGATCAGGTAAAAGGTGTCGCTCTGACGAAAGTGGGGCAATGCCTGCAGATGGCAGGGGTCGCCAAACAGCTGACGGCTGGCATCCCGGGTCACCGTCTCGTTCATCGGCAGCAGATCGATCCGTTTGCGATCCAGCAGTTGCAGACACTGTGCCAGGGTCTTGGGGCGCTGCAGATCCAGCCCGAAACGCTTGATCACCCCGTCGGCATGGCTGGTGCTCCACCCCAGCGGAATGCAGACACGCAGCCCTTGCCAGCGGCCAGCCTGAATGGCCTCACTCCCCCGATAGGTAAACCAGGAGAGGCGATCTATATGAATGGGAGCGCTGTAGTGGAAGAGCTTGGCCCGCTCGGCAGTCCAGGCGTAGGGGAAGGTGGCCGCGACCAACCCATTGCGGGTCAACTGATAGCCGCGGGGCCAGGGCAGGTAGTCGACCTGGAGCTCTCGATACCCGGCCTCTTGCAGCAGGGTCGTCACCAGCCGGGTGCTCTCGCCACCTTCAGGTAGTGCCTTGCCGGTATAGGGGGTGAACTCACCGGTCACCAGCAGCAAGGGTGCGGCCTGCAGCCAGACACACCAACAACACAACAACCACAGACAGTGCTTCATCAGCTGCTCTCCCTTTACCCTGTTGATGAGTATAGAGAAGGGATCCGACCACCTCCTGCGCGGTTGTCCTGCTGACGCCCTCTTGTTAAGGTTGCCGCCTGCCTCGTTCAAGGAGATCCAATGTTACCCCTCCCCGACTCATTTATCTGGGGCGCGCTGGCACTGGCCGTGCTGCTTGCCCTCTTCCGCCAGCGTCTTCCCGCCTTTGCCCTGCTGGGACTCTCCCTGCTGCTGGCCCTGTGGCTTGACCGAATGACACTACCCGCCCTGCTGGTCTCGGTCGCAGGATTACTGCTGGCGTGGCGTGCGCCAACCCTCCCCGCCCGCTGGGCGATGGCGGCCAGAGTGGTGCTGATCCTCTGGGCGATTGCGCTGACCCTGCACCTGATCCCCGGCTTCAACAATCTCAAGGTGCTGGATCAGGCGCTGGCAGGCCCCGCCAGCGTGCCGTTCAACATGTATCTGAACCTCGACAAGCCGCTGCTGCTCTTTGGCTTGCTGCTGGCCTGCCCGATGCTGCTGGGCAAGGGGGGCGCAATCCGCTGGCGCCTTTTGGCCCTGTTGCTGCTGCCGCTAGGTGCCCTGCTGGTCATCGCCTGGCAGTTGGGGGCACTGAAACCGGAAGTGGGTCTGCCCCACTGGTGGTGGCTGTTTGCACTCAACAACCTGCTGTTCACCTGCGTGGCGGAAGAGGCGCTGTTTCGCGGCGCGATCCAGCAGGAGCTGACCGAGCGTTACCGCCCCTGGATTGGCATCGTCGTGGCCGCGCTACTGTTCGGAGCCATCCACCTGCCCGGTGGCCCGCTGCTGGCGCTGTTTGCGACCCTGGCAGGCTGCTGCTATGGCCTGGCATTCCAGCTCAGCGGCCGTCTCAGCGTAGCCATCGCAGTACACTTCGCCTTCAACTTCGCCCATCTGGCGCTCTTCACCTACCCGCTGGCCCACCGCTAACTTCTGAAGGCGCCTGACACGGGCGCCTTCCCTCGCCCCCCTCTCTCTTTAAGCGTGCTGCCTCGCTCGCTTTACACCTCCACAAAGCTCCAAACAAAACCAATTCATTTACTTGTAACGAAAATGTAAACAAACTGACCTCTGCATTCGCCATAACAGTCACTTTCCATTGCCCTGCAACCAAAAGGATCCTGTGATGCAGAAAACCCTCAGTTATGCCGCCCTGCTGCTGGTCAGCCAGTTCCCGCAACTGGCACTGGCCGATACCGATGTCTATCTCACCAACAACAGCCCTGAACCGCTCCAGATCGACATCCGCCAAAGCGGTTCCGGCGAGCTGCAACCCGGCAGTCAGTGGCTTCAGCACCGCACCGAGCTGGGCCCATGGGAGAGTGCCATGGTGCTCAGCTTCAATCGCTATGAGGGGGTCAAGGCGGGCAAGAGCTATCTGTTCGAAACCCGCGTGACTACAGCGAGTGGCGACGTCTATCGCCTCAACCAGCTCATGGAGGGAACCTGGTGGAACACCACCTTGCAGCACGGTGGCGAGACGCCGACCAGCGCATCCGGCTGGCAAAACGACAGGGAGATCCATCGCGTGGCGGGGCCACAAGAGCTGGCCTTTGCCGCCAAGTTCACCGGCCGCTACGACGATCTGCACTACATGATCACGCCCCCCCAAAAACGGGAGCAGCCGGAACCGGCAGAAAACAGGCTCAAGGTGGCCAGCTACAACGTCTGGGCGCTGCCGGTGATCGCCTCCAGCATCGGCGAGCGATTGACCTTGCTGCCTGATTATCTCAAGGGTTATGACGCCCTGCTGCTGCAAGAGGTATTCGATGGCCGCCGCGAGGGCTTTTTGCAGGCGCTGGCGAAAGAGTATCCCTACCAGACCAAAGTGCTCGACAAGCCCGGGGTCAACGTTCATGACGGCGGCGTGGTGATCGTCAGCCGCTATCCGATAGTGCGGGAGGCACAGCTGGTCTATCCCCAATGCACCGGCACCGACTGCTTCGCCGACA
Source organism: Aeromonas sp. JL9 (assembly GCF_024436075.1). Classification (NCBI taxonomy): domain Bacteria; kingdom Pseudomonadati; phylum Pseudomonadota; class Gammaproteobacteria; order Aeromonadales; family Aeromonadaceae; genus Aeromonas; species Aeromonas sp. JL9. The sequence continues at coordinate 46,773 of NZ_JANFNV010000024.1, forward strand.
AGGGAGTGATGTACGCCGAGGTGATCAAGGGGGGCAAGGCGTGGCACCTGTTCGCCACCCACACCGCCAGCTTTGACACCGACGAGGCCCGCAAGCTGCGCCAGATCCAGTTCGGTCAGATCCGCTCTCTGGCTGCCAGCCTCAAGATCCCCGCCAGCGACACCGTCATCTACGGCGGTGACTTCAACGTCAACAAACGCAAGTTTGCCGATGACTACGCCAATATGCTGGCCAATCTGAACGCCCATGAACCCGCCTATGGCGGCTACACCGCAGCCACCTTCGATCCCAGGATCAACCCCTATGCTGGTGGCCCACTCTCCGGTGGCGCCAACGTCGAGTATCTGGACTATCTGGTGGTGAGTCGGGAGTACGGCAACGCCAGCCACAACCTCAACACGGTCTGGATCCCGCGCAGCAGCGATGGCAGCCTCTGGCCCGCCAGCAACCTCTCAGACCACTTCCCGGTCAAGGGAGAGATCAGCCGATGACTCGCCGTTACGGGATACTGGCGCTGGCTATCCTGACCCTTTTGCTGGTGAATCTGGGCTGGCAGGAAGAGTCGTCTTCGATATCGCCAGAACAGTCGGCGACGCCCTCTCTGGCCGATGTGCAGTTGCCAGCAGAACCGGGGAGCCCGCCTCCCCGAATGTCAAACGCTGAGGGGATGGATGGCAAAAGCAAAGAAGTGCCCAGCAGCTGGCAGGCGATGCCGGATGAACTGATCAACCAGCTTGCCAGCGAGATCAGCGACAGCGAGTTGCCGCTGGCGCAGCGTGTGAGCAATCTGGAAGCAACAGAGGCCGGGGGGCTGAGCGAGGGTGAGAGCCTGATCCGGCTACAGGGGCGCTATGCCCTGGCGCTGGATCAGTTGGCGCAAGAGAGCGAGCAGTTGCCGCTGGCCGAGCGGCTGGACGCCCTCAGCCGCTTGCAGGACCGGTGGGCAGCGGATCATCCGGATCTGGCGGTGGATCTGTTCAACCCGGATGCCCGCCTGCAGCAAGCTCGTCAGCTGTGGGGAGATGAGGAACTGGCCACCCTGGCCCGCCACTTCCTCCCCGCAGAGCAAGCCGAAGCCACGCTGGCGTTTGCCGGAGCGCGCCAGCAGCAGCTCGATCAACGCAGCCGCTACCAGCGAGAGCTGGCCGAGCTGGAGCAGCAACTGGCGATCAGCCAACAGCAGATGGCTCCTGCGCTGTGGCAACAGCACAAGGAGGAGGTATTGAGCCAGTGGCGTCGTGACTTCTTCGCGCGGGAGCAAGGCAAACCCTGAGGTCAGCGCTTGCCCTTGAACTGCTTGACGCTGCGCTTGGCCTGAGTACGGCGATTGGCCTGCTTGTCACGAGGGGGGCGCTTGCCCCCCCCGCTGGCAGGCTGGTCGGTGACCGGGAATCCCGCCAGATCGCCCAACGGCAGCTCGCTGCCGGTCAGGGTGCGAATGGCTTGCAGCATGTCACTCTCGCCATGACAAACCAGCGAGATGGCCAGCCCCTCGCGGCTAGCCCGGGCGGTACGACCTATGCGGTGTACATAGACAGGGGCGCTGGCGGGCAAGTCCAGATTGATCACCACCGGCAGCGCCTCCACATGGATGCCGCGCGCCATCAGGTCAGTGGCCACCAGCACCCGAATTTTGCCCTCTTTGAAATCGCCGAGCGCCTGCTCGCGCACCGCCTGCTCCTTCTCGCCATGAAGGGCGGCCACCGCAATGCCCGCCTTGGCCAGCTTTCTGGCCACCCCGTCGGCATCATCCCGCGCACTGATAAAGACCAGCACCTGCGGCCATGCCTGCTCCTTGAGCAGGCTGATGAGCGCCGGGACCTTGCTGCTCTTGTTGACCAGATAGAGTCGCTCTTCGATTTCGTTCACCACGCTGTTAAGGGGGTTTGCCTCGATACGGTTAGGCTCGCGCAGCAGGCCGTTGGCCAGCGTCTCCAGCTCGGCAGGCAAGGTGGCGGAGAAGAGCAGGGTTTGGCGATCCGCCGGAATAAAGCCGAGCAGTGCCTTGATGTCGGGAGCAAAGCCCATCTCCAGCAGGCGATCCGCTTCATCCAGCACCAGCAGTTGCAAACCATCCAGCCCCAACAGTTGCTGGGTCAGCAGATCCCGCAACCGCCCCGGCGTCGCCACCAGCAGCTGTGGCTCCAGCGCCAGTTCGGCCTGTTGCCGCTCCTGCGCAACGCCCCCACACAGCGTCATGATACGCAGCCCCAGCGCCTCGGCGCCCTCTTTAAGCGCAATAGTGACCTGAATCGCCAGCTCGCGGGTCGGCACCAGCACCAGACCCTGCACCTGGCTGGAGGCAGGATCCAGCCGTTGCAGCAGCGGCAAGCCAAACGCCAGAGTCTTGCCGCTGCCGGTCTGGGCCAGCGCCAGCAGATCCTGCCCCGCCAGCGCCGCCGGAATGGCAAGCTGCTGGATGCGGGTCGGCGTCTGCAAGGTGGCGGGCAAAGAGGCAAGCAGAGCGGGATGGAGGGCAAGTTCGCTAAAGGTCATGGCGCTACGTCAACAAAGAAGTGGGAGGCGAAGTCTAGTGAGCGGGGGCCGAGAAGTAAAACCCTATCCATGATGGCCTAGCCGAGGGGCGCTGGCGACGGGCTGACTACACTTTAGCTGACCCATCACCAAGAGAGACACGCCATGACCAGACACATCCCCCTTCTGCTGCTCGTGGTCACCCTGCTCGGCAGCGCGACTCTCGGCCTGTCGCAGACTCCGGAAAACGACGCCACCCCCGAGCCGCCGAAACAGGTGCGCATCCTCAATGCCCACCTTGGCGAGCTGCCAGGGCTGATCAATGCCGACAAGACAGGCCCCTTTGTCGATCTGGTACACGCCATCGATGATCTCTACCCCGATGTGACCATCAAGATCACCATCTACCCCATCGCCCGTGCCATGGCTGGGGTGATCTCCGGCAAGGCTGACCTGGGGCTGCCCGCCATCCGCAACCTCAAGGATATCGATATGCTGGCTTATCGCTTCAGCACCCGCAGTTTTGGCAAGGTTGCCCATGTGATTTACAGCAATACCAGTTATCCAGTCACCACGGATATGGCCTACGGCATAGTGCCCACCAAACGGGATCTGCTGATCGAGGCCGTTCCCGACTATATGCCCTTCCCGGTGCAGCGCTCGATGAGTATCGAGCAGTCACTGCGCAAGCTCTCACGCGGCCGTATCGACGCCTTTGTCTGGGCGCAAGAGGAGGCCGACCTGATGCTCAAGCAGCTGGGGCTGACCAATATCAGGCGAGAATTTTTCGGTGATTTCGAGGATGTCTTCATCATCCAGAAAGGGGCTGCTGGTGATGAGATGGACGAATTTCTCCGCCAAGCCATCGATCAGCTGGCCGCCACCGGCAAATTGACCGAGATCTACGAGAAGATCCACCGCCCCTATGTGGAGTGGCAACCCTCTCCAACCGCCAAGGCTGAACCGGCAACCACCCCGCCCGCTACGCCCTGAACAGAAAGCCCGCCATGACAGCATGCCCCGACCATATGTGCCACATACTGTTAGGCCAATTAGACCCGTCTGATAGAGACTACTCAGTTAGCCAGAGCGAACTGGCTATAGCAATTGGTTACACCACAACTAGTGTCCACTTTCCGGTACATCCCGGTTATTTAGCGTGGGGGCTATGCCTGCTCTTCGGTGAGGGGTCTGACGCTCAGCACTGGGGCGGCGTCGATTTCGTCTGCATTCATCATGGAGGAGATGCGTTGCAGGGAAGAGAGCAGCAGCGTCTGCTCCCACGCTTCCAGTGCCTGAAAACGTTGGATGAAGCGCTCTTGCAGCGGGGTCGGGGCCTGAGCCAGCAGGGCGCGGCCTTCGTCAGTCAGTGTCGCGTGAACCTTGCGCTTGTCGGTATTGCTGCGAACGCGCTGCACCAGTTGGCGGCTCTCCAATCGGTCCATGATGGTGGTGGCGGTGGCCTGGCTCATGTTGGTGTGATCGGCCAGCTGACGCATGGAGATCTGTCCCAGCTCGTCGATCCCTTTGAGCAGCAAGAGTTGCGGGGAAGTGAGCCCGGCTTCTTTGATCAAGCGCCTGGAGTGCATGTCTATGGCACGAATAATCTGGCGCAGGGCGACCAGCACTTCATCATGTTTTTCCATGGGGTGTGCGTCATTGGAGGGCAATGGAGAGGCGCAAAATTTTCCGCCTAATTCGTCACAAGGTCAATATGGTTTTTGTTGTAATAATTTCTGCTCTAATTAATTTTGTGTTAGGTTGACGGACATTTCACGGAATTCACCCTGACATTTGAGGAGCGAAATGATGAATGACGAGCTGGATATCAAGTCTCTGGTGGCCGAGTTACGTGTGCTCAGAGTGCGCTATGAACTGCCGGATACCTCGGCTTTTGTGCGCTATCAGCCTGCCTATGATGAAGACCCCAACAACCTCAAGGTACACCACTATGATGGTGAGTTACCCCTCTCTTGCAGTGAGACAGGTACTTTCAACCTAAAGGAGTTGGTGAACGAATTGCGCTACGCCTATGTGCTGGTGCACCTCTTTCCTGACGAAAGTGCCATGAACTTCTATCTGACCGGCCTCGATACCGGCCTGGCCCAGCTGGAATTCATCGGTGGCTCTTACGACTTCAACCGCCTCTGGATCACCAGCGGTATCTCCAATCTGGGCGTCCCCATGGCGATCTTCCTTGGCAAGCGTCACGCCGTGAACGGCCAGCCCTCGGTTTCGCTGGTGGATCACCGCGAACAGGCGGCTGGCAAACTGGTCTATCGTGCCATCGGCGGCGCCGGTGATCATGTGGGCGAAGACTTTTTCAACAACGACTAAGGAGGCTGGATGCGAGCAAGCAAAGGGCTATTGAAAGGCCTCAACCCGACTATGGCCATGACGGCCCTCACCGTGATCACCCTGTTTTTGCTGTTTGGCGTATTTGTTCCCGATACCGCGGCCGCCTGGTTTGTCGGTGCCAAGGATCAGATTATTGCCGGGTTCAAGTGGTACTACATTCTGGTGGTCGCCCTGTTCCTGTTCTTCGCTGTCTACCTGATGTTCAGCCGTTTTGGCAGCATCCGGCTGGGTGACGACGACCAGGTACCGGAGTTCGGCTACTTCGCCTGGTTCTCCATGCTCTTTAGCGCAGGCATGGGTATCGGTCTGGTGTTCTGGAGCATCGCCGAGCCGATGAACCATCTGCAGGGCAATCCGTTCATTACCGAAGGGATGACCCCGGAAGCGGCCCAGATCGCCATGCGCCTCACCTTTTTCCATTGGGGTCTGCACCCCTGGGCCATCTATGTGATCGTTGGCCTGTCGCTGGCCTTTTTCAGTTATCGTCGCAAGTTGCCGCTGGCGATCCGCTCTGTGCTTTACCCCATCCTTGGCGAGCGGATCTACGGTTTTTGGGGCCATGCGGCCGATGTGCTGGCCGTGTTCGGTACCGTGTTCGGGGTGGCGACCTCCCTTGGCCTGGGGGTCTCCCAGATGAATACCGGCCTCAACCAGATGTTCGGCATGGACGTATCGCAAGCGAACCAGCTCTGGCTGATTGGTGGCATCAGTCTGATCGCCACTCTGTCGGCGGTCTCCGGGGTCGGGCGCGGAGTGAAGATCCTCTCCGAGCTCAATATCTGGCTGAGTGTCTTCGTGCTCGCGCTCTTTCTGGTGCTGGGGCCGACCACCTATATCCTCAACGCCTATGTGCAGAACATCGGTGATTACCTGCAGAACATCGTCAAACTGAGCTTCTGGACCAACACCGAGGCCAACGGCACCTCGGCCTGGCAGTCGAGCTGGACGGCGTTTTACTGGGGCTGGTGGATTGCCTGGGCGCCGTTTGTCGGCATGTTTATCGCCCGCATTTCCAAGGGGCGTACTATCCGCGAGTTTGTGCTCGGTGTGCTGCTGGTACCCTCGCTGCTCGGCATGTTCTGGCTCACCGTGTTTGGCGGTACGGCGATGAATCTGGAGCTGTTTGGTGGCGGCGGCGTGGTCGCGGCGGTCAATCAGGATGTGACGCTGGCGCTCTACAAGACGGTCGAGCTGCTGCACTGGGATACCTTCGGCTGGATCGCCAAGGCCGTGTTGACCCTGCTCATCTGCACCTACTTCATCACCTCCAGTGACTCGGGCACGCTGGTCATCACCACTCTGCTCTCCATCGGTGATCAGGAGCCGCCGGTACTGCACCGCGCCGTATGGGGTCTGGGGCAGGGGCTGGTTGCCGCTATCCTGCTGGTTTCCGGCGGCCTGGCGGCCTTGCAGGCGGCCAGCATCATAGCGGCGCTGCCCTTCTCGGTGATCATGCTGGCGATGTGCTATTCGCTGATGCTGGGGCTCAAGCAGGAGAGCCAGCGCCAGTTTGAGTACCGCCAGAATCTCAAGCGCCACGATGGCTCATCCCATATGAGCCTGATGGAGCGAATTGGTCCGGCATAACGGCACCAGCAGAGGTTAGCGCCCCTTCACATATAAACCTGGATGCAAAACGGCCGCCCTGGCGATGCTCTCCTTGCGGAGTTCATCATCAGGGCGGCCGTATGTTATGGGGCCGAGGTTACTCTTCGATAAAGGTCCACTCATCCTTGATGCGGCTAATGGCATCAGTGCGCTTTTTGGCGAGCTGCTCCTTGATCTCTTCTCCCTTGTAACCGGCCGCCACTATCTCTTTCACCGGCACCGCCTGGGCGGCAGCCAGCGCTTCTGCCACATAGTCCGGCTCGGCGTAGACCCGCTCCTCGAAACCGGTACGGCCGTGGAAATCGGCGCGGCAGGCATCCAGCAGCTGGGCAAAGCGCTCGGGGCGACGCCAGGCATCAGCCTTGTCGAACACTTTGAGCAGGGTGGCGGGCTTGAGCTCAAAGGCGATATGGATGTGGGTGTGCAGATCGCTCACCAGCAGCGCCAGATCCCGGCACTCGTTGGGTACCCGGAACCGCTCGCACAGAGCGCGAATAAGCGGCAGCCCCTTCTGGCCGTGGCCGTGATGGCTTGGCCAGAACTCCTTGGGGGTGATCCCCTTGCCAAGGTCGTGGCAGAGGGCGGCAAAGCGGACGGTCAATTCCGGGGAGATCCGGCACGCCTGCTCCAACACCATCAGGGTGTGGATGCCGGTGTCGATCTCCGGGTGCCACTTGGCCGGGGCGGGGACGCCAAACAGCGCATCAATTTCGGGGAAGAGCGCCTTGAGGGCGCCGCACTGGCGCAGCACTTCGATAAAGATCTGCGGGGTCGGCCCCAGCAGCACTTTTTCCAGCTCCTTCCAGACCCGCTCCGGAGTGAGGTGGGCCAGCTCGCCGGCGGCAGTCATCTCGCTCATCAGGGTGAGGGTTTCCGGTGCTATGGTAAAGCCCTGAGCGTGGAAGCGGGCGGCGAAGCGGGCAACCCGCAGGATGCGCAACGGGTCTTCGGCAAAGGCGGGAGATACGTGGCGCAGCAGCTGCTTTTCCAAATCGTCAATGCCACCGTAGGGATCATGGAGCTGGCCCTGATCATCTTCGGCGATGGCGTTGATGGTGAGATCCCGGCGCAGCAGATCCTGTTCCAGCGTCACATCGGGGGCGGCGTGGCAGACAAAGCCGGTGTAACCCTGACCCTGTTTGCGTTCGGTACGGGCGAGGGCATACTCCTGCTGGGTTTTGGGGTGGAGGAAAACAGGAAAGTCGCGACCGACCTGGGTAAACCCCAGTGCCAGCATCTGCTCCACGGTGGCGCCGACCACCAGATGATCCCTGTCGCCTTGCGGCAATCCCAGCAGGCGATCCCTCACTGCGCCCCCAACCAGATAAGTCTGCAAACCGTCTCTCCCGTCATCAATCGTGGGGCCGAGTATATCGTCTTTGTTACCGTTTTGCTGCCTGACCACCACCTGCCCGCAGCGTCAGTCAGCGCGGCTTTGACTTGGGCGTGACGAGGCCTTACGCTGCCGCACCAGACAGCTGGCGCTGTGCTGCGGGATGACTTTATGCCCACGCAGGCCAGATGAGCCGAAGGAACCGCAGAGTTCCCCTTATATCAACGACATGAGAACAACGTGAATCAATCAACCTTCGCAAGCCGGGTTCTGGAGTGGTATGAGCTGCATGGCCGCAAAACCCTGCCCTGGCAGCAGGAGAAGACCCCTTACCGGGTCTGGGTCTCGGAGATCATGCTGCAGCAGACCCAGGTCGCCACAGTCATCCCCTACTACCAGCGTTTTATGGCGCGCTTCCCCGATGTGGTGGCACTGGCTGATGCCCCCGTCGACGAGGTGCTACACCACTGGACCGGGCTTGGCTACTACGCCCGGGCCCGCAACCTGCACAAGGCGGCTCAGCAGATCCGCGATCATTACCACGGCCTCTTTCCCGAGCGCTTTGACGAGGTGATGGCGTTGCCGGGCATTGGCCGCTCAACCGCCGGGGCCGTGCTGTCGCTCTCTCTGGGTCAGCCCCACGCCATCCTTGATGGCAACGTGAAGCGGGTACTCACCCGCTGGCTGGCGCTGCCGGGCTGGCCCGGTCAAAAACAGGTGGAGAACGAGCTGTGGGAGATCGCCATCCGGCTCACTCCCAAGCTGGGTGTGGCGCAATACAATCAGGCAATGATGGATATCGGGGCCACTATCTGCACCCGCAGCAAGCCTGCCTGTGATCGCTGTCCGGTGCGGGCCGATTGCCAGGGGCTGTCGCAAGGCAACCCCACTGCCTACCCCAACAGCAAGCCGAGGAAGAGCATTCCGGCCCGGGATGGCGTCATGTTGTTGATCCGCCATGGTGACGAGTTATTGCTGGAGAAGCGGCCGCCGCAGGGGATCTGGGGTGGGCTCTACTGCTTCCCGCAGGTGGCCTCGCTGGCGGAGGTGGATGGTCTGCTGGCGTCCCTCGGCCTGAGCCATCACGGTTATCGTGAACTGGCCGGTTTTCGCCATACCTTCAGCCACTTCCATCTCGATATTCAGCCGCTGCTGATTGACATTGATGAGGCGCAGCCGCTGCGGCTCATGGAAGCAGATAACCGACTCTGGTATAACTTACGCCATCCTGCCGAGGTGGGGCTGGCGGCCGCCACGGCCCGTCTGCTCGCCTATCCAGAGTTACAACCATAGAGGTCAACATGAGCCGTACTGTATTTTGCCAACGCCTGAAAAAAGAGGGCCCGGGTCTGGATTTCCAACTCTATCCCGGTGAGCTCGGCAAGCGGATTTTTGACAACATCAGCAAGGAAGCCTGGGCCGAGTGGCAGAAGAAGCAGGTGATGCTGATCAACGAGAAAAAGCTCAACATGATGAATCTTGAGCATCGCCAACTGCTGGAAAAAGAGATGGTCAGCTACCTGTTTGATGCAGGTGAAGTGCAGATCGAAGGTTACACCCCGCCTGCCCAGTAAGCTCTCCGGCTGTTGTACGTGTGAACAGGTGCGGGAATGGCGCCACACTGGCGTGACCGCTCCTGAAGTCGCAGCAAATGAATGATGGGCAGCTCTGCTGCCCGGTTTGAGGATCCTATGGGCCGAATTTTTTGGCTGCTGTGCACCCTGCTGTTTCTCTCTGCCTGCTCATCCTCCCCCAAGCCCAGCGGGAGTGAGGATGACGATCTGGTCAACGGCAAGGACATCCGCGGTTTTGAACACATGATCAGCGCGCTCTCCCATAACGTGAACGAGATATGGGGGCGGGAGGCGCTGTTTGCGGGCAAGTTTGACTACGTAAAATACACGGATGAGTACAAGAGCCGGGCCCACATCGACTTCTCCAGCGGCCACATCATGGTGGAGACGGTATCTGGCATCGATCCCCGCGCTCACCTGCGTCGCGCCATCATCGAGACCCTGCTGACCCCGGACGATCCGGCCGAAGTGGATCTTTACTCCGACCGGGAAATTCTGACCGGCGGCGAGCCCTTCCTCTACGGTCAGGTGCTGGACAATCAGCGCCAGCCAATCCGCGCCTCCTGGCGCGCCGAGCGTTATGCCGATTACCTGCTCAACACGGCGATGAAGAAGCGCACTCTGGGTATTCGCACCATCTTCTTCGTCGATATACCCATGGTGGCCAACCATGAAGATCGACGGGGCTACAAGTATGCGGGGATCATCCGGGAAGCGTCGCGCAAATACGGCGTGCCGGAGAGCCTGATCTATGCGGTGATCAAGACCGAGAGCAGCTTCAACCCCTATGCGGTGAGTCATGCCAACGCTTATGGCCTGATGCAGGTGATCCCGGCTACCGCCGGTCGTGACGTCTATGTGCGGGTCAAGGGCAAGAACGGCCAGCCGACCCGGGAGGAGCTGTTCAACCCGGCCTACAACATCGATGTCGGTACCGCCTATCTGCACCTGTTGCAGACCGTCTATCTGGCGGATATTCAGGATCCGCGCTCCCGTCGTTATGCGGTGATCTCCGCCTATAACGGTGGCGCTGGCGGGGTACTCAATACCTTCTCCAGCGATCGCAAGGCGGCGCCGAGCCGGATCAACCGGCTCTCCCCCGAGGCGGTCTATCAGGTGTTGACCGAGCAACATCCCAAAGAGGAGGCGCGCCGTTACCTCTACAAGGTCAATCAGGCCGAGAAGGGGTTCAAGAGAGCCTTTGCCAGTCGGGCCGGTTAAGTGGTTACGCTGGGTTAACCATGCAAAAGGGCGCTTGATATCAAGCGCCCTTTTAACGTCTGGCCAGTTCGTCGTTGAAGTGGCCTTATTTGGCGATAAAGCCGCCCTTGGTCTGCGGGGCCGCGCCCACTTTCTCCAGGGTTTTGACTTCCACTTCGGTCTTGTTCCAGCTGTGGTCCACTTCACCACGGATGCGGATCTGATCATCCGGGCCCACTTCGGTGCCACGCCACACATCCTGATCCACTTCGACCTCCACTTCACCGCTGGCATCGCGGAACAGATAGTTCTCGCCGCCCAGGTGCTTGACCAGTTTCCCTTCTAGGGTGGCCCAGCTGTCATCGGCCAGATCTTTCAGTTGAGCAACGGAAACCTTGTTCTGCTCTTGCGGGCCGGTATAGGCCGCCATGGCAAAAGAGGAGACAGACATCAGGGTCAACAGTCCGATTACGCTTGCGCTTGCCTTGTTCATTTCATACTCCTGTCGTTGGTATGGGGGCATTGTGCTGTGCAGGGCGTGAAACAAGCGTGAAAGAGAAACCCACTGTGATTGGCTGTTTTGTGAGCGCAAGCGATTTCATCGGTGGCGGAACATGTGTGATTTCATCTGGAACTGTAATCTGTCACCTTCACCAGAAGTCAGTGGCAGCAGACTCTTCCCATGCCTGTCGCCACACGAGGAGAAGTCCGCAGGTCTCACCTGCTTAATCGAAGAGCACAACAATATGAAAAAATGGCTTGTTTGTTTATTGGGGTTAATGGCATTGACCGCGCAAGCGGCAGAGGGACGCCAACCTTTTTCCCGGGTCGTGATGTTTGGTGACAGCCTCTCCGACACCGGCAAGATGTACAAAAAGATGCGGGGGTATCTCCCCTCCAGTCCACCTTACTTCAACGGACGCTTCAGCAACGGCCCGGTGTGGCTGGAGCAGTTGGGTGACGAGCGTTTTCCCGGTCTGGTCGTGGCCAACGAGGCGGAAGGCGGTGCAACTGCGGTGGCCTATAACCATCTGGGCGCCCTGAACGGCTGGCTCGGTTTCTGGTCCTGGGATCCCAAATATCAGGTGATCAACAACCTCGATTACGAGATCGATCAGTTCCTGAAAAAGGACAAGTTCCGCCCCGATGATCTGGTGGTGATCTGGGTCGGTGCCAATGACTATCTGGCCTATGGCTGGAACACCGAGCGGGATGCGGATCGGGTGATCGATACCATCCGGCTGGCATCCAACCGGTTGGTGCTCAACGGCGCGCAGCAGATCCTGCTGTTCAACATTCCTGATCTGGGGCAGACCCCGTCAGCCCGCAGCATGAAGGTGGTGGAGAAGGTGCGCCATGTGGCCAGTTACCACAACCAGAAGTTGCAGAACCTCACTCGCGAGCTGGCTCCCCTCGGCATCGTGAAGCTGTTCGAAGTGGACAAGCAGTTTGACGAGATGATGCGCGATCCCCAGCAGTTCGGGCTGAGTGACACAGAACACGCCTGCTACGGTGGCGGCTATACGTGGAAGCCGTTCTCCGGCAGCGCCGCCGAGGTGGCTGCGACCCCGGCTTTAAGTTTCTCCGAAAGAGTGGCTATTGCCGGTAACCCGATCCTGGCGCAGGCGGTGGTGAGCGGGCAGGCAAAAGGGCGAGCAGCGACTCTCAACTGCGATGAGCATATGTTCTGGGATCAGGTCCATCCGACCAGGACGGTGCACAAGGTACTGAGCCAGCGTGTTGCTGACTTTATCTATCAGCACTACGAGTTTGTTCGTCACTGATATCGCTTCTGGCCAGCATGTTGCTGGCCTTTTTTCCCCTTTCAGCCCTCATCTGTGCGTCTTTTTGCGTCACATCCAGTTCAAATAACAAACGTTTGTTGCTGTTTTTGTAACGTGGTTGCGTTAGAGTGTTTTTTGTTAATTGATATCAGTGACTTGAAAATAGGCTAACGTTGATATGCTGCGATCGCTTTTGGGTGGTTGCACCTATAAGACGAGGTGATATCAATCAACCTCCTCCTACATAAAGTTGCAGAGGCTCAAACATGAAAAAATCATTGATTACCTTTCTGGTTACCGGCTTGCTGGCGGCCAATGCCCAGGCTGCCGGTCAAGACAACACCTGGTATGGCGGTGCCAAACTGGGTTGGTCCAACTTCTATGGCATTGATGAAAGCAACAGCTTTACCCTCGGCAATGAGACCAATGATGCTCTTGGGGCTGGTGTATTTTTTGGCTATCAGCTTAACAAGAACTTGGGCATCGAATATGGCTACGATTATCTGGGTAAGTACAAATATGATGCCCGCTCAGCCACGGGCGCAGCGTTTCAAGATGAAGTTCAGGCCCAACTTATTCATTTATCATTGAAGCTGGGCTTCCCTGTAACTGATAGCCTCGACCTGTACGGACGTATCGGCGGCGGTTATGCGGCCGCCAACAGTGATCTGAAAGGCGGTGATGGCCGGTTCAACTTTGTCAGCGCGCTGGGTGCCGAGTATGCGTTCAATCTCGACTGGGCCGCTCGCCTGGAGTATCAGTACACCACCCCGTATGGCAGCCGTGATGATACCGGTCTGCGAATGGATAACGGCCTGCTCTCGCTGGCAGCGGTTTATCGCTTTGGTCAGGTTGCCCCTGTGGCGCCCGCCCCGGCTCCGGAACCTGCTCCTGCACCTGTGATGGTTGAGAAGCAGTTCACCCTGAGCTCCGATGTGCTGTTTGACTTCAACAAGGCGACTCTCAAGCCAGAGGCCAGTCAGGCACTGGATAGCCTCTATAGCCAGATTGAAGAGGCACGACCTAAAGATGGTGTGGCAACCGTAATTGGTCACACCGACCGTATCGGTTCCGATGCCTACAACCAGAAACTCTCCGAGCAGCGTGCCCAGACCGTTGCCAACTATCTGGTTGGTAAAGGGATCCCGGCCGCCAAGATCAATGTGGAAGGGCGTGGTAAATCCTCACCGGTTACCGGCGACAGCTGCGTCAGCAAGTCCAAGCGTGAGCTGATCGTCTGCCTGGCTCCGGATCGCCGTGTTGATGTGAAAGTCGAAGGTGTCAGCGAGGTGCAGGAGTAATCCTTCACACTGAGCAGGTTTCCAATGGGGCTGGAATGAACAGCTCCTGTCGGAGCAAGAGAGACCAAAAAGCCAGTCAGTTGATCTGACTGGCTTTTTACATTGGCATTGCGGTCGGGCAGGGGACTAAGAGCCGCTAACAAAACCGAGTTGATTCGAATGATGCCAACCCCAACATAGGCAGCATGACACGAAAAATCATCAGT